>CAYTMB010000329.1:0-3420 GCA_964438465.1 uncultured Rhodovulum sp.
TCGGCGGCGGCGCGGTAGCGTTTCAGGATGCGGTTGCCGATGAAGCCGTCGCAGACGCCGGCCTGGACCGGGATCTTGCCGAGCCGGGCGGCCAGCGCGAAGCCGGCGGCCAGCGTCGCGGGGCCGGTCTGCGGGACGGGCACGATCTCGAGCAGGCGCATGACGTTGGCGGGGCTGAAGAAGTGCAGGCCGAGGAAACGCTCGGGCTGCGGCAGGCCCTCGGCGATGGCGCGGGGGTCGAGATACGAGGTGTTGGTGGCGAGGATCGCGTCGGGGCGGCAGACCCGGCCGAGGGCGTCGAACACCGCGCGCTTGACGGCGAGGTCCTCGAACACCGCCTCGATGACCAGGTCGACGTCGGCCAGCGCGGCGTAGTCGATGGCGCCGGCGACGCCGGCCATGCGCTCGGCGGCGGCGGCTTCGCTCAGGCGGCCGCGTTTCACGGCGGCCGCGAAGATGCCGTTGAGGGTGGCGAGGCCGCGGTCGAGCGCCGCGGCGTCGCGCTCGACCAGCGTCACCGGCAGGCCGGCGTCGCGCAGGGCGGCGGCGATGCCGGCGCCCATCGTTCCGCCGCCGATCACCGCGGCGCTGCGGACCGGCGTCGGCTCGACGCCCTTGAGCGCGGCGGGGCGGGGCGCGGCGCGTTCGGCGAAGAAGACATGGCGCAGCGCGGCGGCCTCGGGCGAGGCGCGCAGGTCGAGGAAGGTCTCGCGCTCGAAGGCCATCGCGGCGTCGAAACCGGTCTCGGCGGCCCGGCGCAGGCAGGCGAGCGCGCGCAGGGGCGCGGCCTCGCCGCGGGCGGCCTTCGTCACCGACGCCGCAGCCGCGTCCCAGAACCCGGGCTCGGCGGCGATGGGCGCGCGGTCGCGCAAGCGTTCGGGCGGCGGCGGCAGATCGGCGGCGAAGGCGACGGCGCCGGCACGGAGGTCGCCGTCGATCAGCCGGTCGATCAGGCCGAGTTCGAGCGCCTGCGGCGCCCTCACCGGCTTGCCGGTGGTGGCGATCTCGACGGCGGCGGCGGGCGGGACGAGGCGCGGCAGGCGCACGGTGCCGCCGGCGCCCGGGACGATGCCGAGCGTGACTTCGGGCAGGCCGACCGCGGCGGAAGGGACCGCGATGCGGAAACGGCAGCCGAGCGCCACCTCGAAGCCGCCGCCGAGCGCCGAGCCGTGGATCGCGGCGATCCAGGGTTTCGCTGCCGACTCGATGCGGGCGACGACATCGGGCAGGTGCGGCGGCTGCGGCGGCGCGCCGAATTCGCGCACGTCGGCGCCGGCGATGAAGGTGCGCCCGGCGCAGATCAGCACGACCGCATCGACGCCGGGGTCGGCGTCCAGCGCCTCGGCGGCGGCGACGAGGCCCTGCCGCACGGCATGGCCGAGCGCGTTGACCGGCGGGTTGTCGACGGTGACGACGGCGATCCGGCCGTCGCGTTCGATGCTGACGGTCATCTCAGATCCCCAGATAGGCTTCGCGGATGCGCGGGTCGGCGATCAGCTCGTCCGCCGGGCCGGTCATGGTGATGCGGCCGGTCTCCATGACATAGCCGCGGTCGGCGACCTTGAGCGCGCCGAACGCGTTCTGCTCGACCAGCAGAACGGTGACGTCGAGCGCCTTCAGCCCCTTCACCACCTCGAAGATCTGCGCGACCAGCAGCGGCGCGAGGCCCATCGAGGGTTCGTCGAGCAGCAGGCAGGACGGCCGGCTCATCAGCGCGCGGGCGATGGCGAGCATCTGCTGCTGGCCGCCGGACAGGCCGCCCGCCGCGAGGTTGCGCTTCTCCTTCAGGATCGGGAACATCGCGAAGGCGTCGCCCATGTCCTTGTCCACCCGCGCGTCGCTGTAGAGGAAGGCGCCGAGGCGCAGGTTCTCCTCGACGCTGAGATTGGTGAAGATCTGCCGGCCCTCGGGCGACTGCGCGAGGCCGTGGCCGACCCGGCGATAGGCCGGCACGGCGGTGAAGCTCTCGCCGCGGAAGGTGATCGATCCGCCCGAGACCGGCTGCACCCCGGAGAGGCAGCGCAGCAGCGTGGTCTTGCCGGCGCCGTTCGCCCCGACGACGGTGACGATCTCGCCGGAGTTCACCGCGAGGTCGATCCCGTGCAGGACCTCGATGCGGCCATAGCGCGAGCGCAGGGCCTCGACGTTAAGCATGGGGCGCCTCCTCGGTCTGGGCGCCGAGATAGGCCTCGATCACCCGCGGATTGCGGCTGACGGCGGCGGGATCGCCCTCGGCGATCTTCTCGCCGTGGTCGAGCACCACGATATGGTTGGAGATGCGCATGACCAGCTTCATGTCGTGCTCCACCAGCAGGATCGCGACGCCTTCCGCCGCGACCGCGGCGATCAGGCGGTCGATCTCCTCGGTCTCGACGGCGTTGCAGCCCGCCGCCGGTTCGTCGAGCAGCAGCACCCGCGGGCTCAGCGCCAGCGCGCGGGCGATCTCGAGGCGCTTCAGCGCGCCGTAGGACAGCGCGCTCGCCTCCTTCTCGGCGGCGCCGCCGAGGCCGACCCGCTCGAGCAGCCGGCGCGCGCCCGTGGCAGCGGCTTCGGCGCGCCGGCGCGACGACGGCAGGTGGAGGAGATCCGCGAGGACCGGACCGCTCTCCTGCAGGTGATAGCCGGCGATGGCGTTCTCGAGCACCGTCATCGCCTGGAAGATCTGCAAATTCTGGAAGGTGCGCGACAGGCCGCGGCGGGCGAGCTGGAAGGGCGCCATGCCGGTCACCTCCTCGCCGTCGAGTCGCACCTGGCCGGCGCCGGGGCGGTAGACGCCGGAGATCATGTTGAACAGCGTGGTCTTGCCGGCGCCGTTCGGGCCGATCACCGAGACGATCTCGCCCGGCTTCAGCGCGAAGCTGACGTCGTTGACCGCGCGCAGGCCGCCGAAGGTGATGCCGAGACCCTCGATCGCGAGTAGCTGGCTCATTTTTCCCTCCCGCGGAGCGCGCGCAGGACGCTCGGGAGCAGTCCGTCGCGCATGAAGATCATGCAGAGCATCATCACCAGGCCGAGCAGGATCTGCTCGTATTCCTGGAACACCGTCAGCACCTGCGGCAGCGTGGTCAGGATCGCCGCGCCGAAGATCGCGCCGAGCACCGAGCCGACGCCGCCGAGCACCGCCATCGTCACCATCTCGATCGAGTGCATGAAGCCGGCGACGTCGGGGGTGACGAACCTGTTCTGCAGCGCCAGCAGCGAGCCCGAGACCGAGGCGTAGACCGCCGAGATCACGAAGGCGCGCAGCTTGAGCCGGGCGACGTCGATGCCGACCGTGCCGGCGGCGACTTCCGAGCCGTGCAGCGCGCGCAGCGCCCGCCCGGTCGGGCTGTCGTAGAGGTTGAGCGCGAGCCAGGCCCCGACGATGAGCACGACGCCGGAGAAGAAGTACCAGAACTGGGTGTTCGACAGGTCGAGCCC
>CAYTMB010000330.1:0-3413 GCA_964438465.1 uncultured Rhodovulum sp.
CCGCCGCGGCCTGGAGGGACAAAGCGTTTTCTTCTTGGCTTGCGACCCGTGCGGTGCTTCCATGCCCGGGCCGCAGGCCCGCGGCCCTGGCGCCCCCGATGCATGCTCCGACCGCCCTCGCCGCCCTGGCCCTCCTCCTCGCCCCCGCCGCGCCCGCCGGCGCCTTCACCTATTTCTCGATCGGAACCGGCGACATCGACGGCGGCTACTACGCCGCCGCCGCGGCGATCTGCGAGCGGGTGAACCGGGTGAAGCGCGACGAGCCGCTGCGCTGCGCGCCCGAAAGCACCAGCGGCTCGCTCTACAACCTGACCGCGCTCGGCATGGACCAGCTCGACGTCGCCATCGTGCAGTCCGACTGGCAGAAGCGCGCCGTCGAGGGCGCTGCGGCCTTCGCCGAACAGGGGCCGATGACCGACCTGCGCAGCGTCATGTCGCTCCATCCCGAGGCGATGACGCTCCTGGTGCGCAACGACGCCGGGATCGAGACCCTGCGCGACCTGATCGGCAAACGCGTCGACATCGGCCATCCGTCCTCGGGGCGCCACGGCACGATGCGCGCGCTCATGGACGCCGCCGGCGTCGCCGACGACCATTTCGCCGAACTGGCCGAACTCCAGCCCGGCGGCGCCATCGGCCAGCTCTGCGACGGCCGGATCGACGCCACCGCGCTGATCATCGGCCACCCCAACGCCCTGATCGCCCGCGCGCTCGCCGACTGCGACATCGCCCTGGCGCCGATGACCGGTCCCGCCGTGGACGAGCTGCTCGCCGAGAACAGCGACTATCGCCGGGTCTACATCCCGATGCAGGCCTATCCGGCGCTCGACCGCGACGTCGCCTCCTTCGCGGTGACCGCCACCGTCGTCGCGCGCGACTCGGCCGACCCGGACGTCGTGCGGGCGCTGGTCGCCGATACGCTGGCCAACCTCGAGGCGTTGCGCGCGACTGTCCCGATCCTCTCCAACCTCGAGCCCGAGGCGATGCGCGTCAACGGCCTCACCGCCCCGCTGCACCCCGCCGCGGCTGCCGCCTTCGACGCCCACGCCGCCGCCGTGGACGCCGGCGGCTAGGCCAGTCCGGAGGACCGCGCTCTTCCGCTTCGCTACGCCTCTGCCTCGCGATCGGCCTGCATCCGCCTGATCCGGGTGGTCGCTTCGCCAGGGCTGGCGCGTTGCACAGGTTTCCGCTGCACGACACTTGCGCGGCGACGTCAGCCGTCGCCGGGCCCGCACCCGGCATCCGCCCGCGAGAAGGGCAGCGGCCCGGGCGCGACGGCTGAGCGGGCGCGCCTTCTTACCAAAAGGTGAATTTTCGAGATAATCTCCTTTATAATCAATTAGATACCCCTCTGCGCACGCGTGCACAGCCCTGCCCGGCGGGCACACCCGAGGCCGTATGACCCGCCGCCCTCGCGGAGCGGTTCCCTCGCCGCGCCGCATGCCGTATGCCGGCCGGACGCGCGGCCGCCGCCGCGGTCCGAGGGGCCATGCCGCTTACCGTCTTTCTCGCCGTCATGCTCGGGGCCGCGCTGCACGCGAGCTGGAACGCCATCGTCAAGGGCGGGACCGACAAGCTGATGACCATGGTCTTCGTCGCCGCCGGCGCCGGCGCGATCGGCGCCGTGGCGATCCCGTTCCTTCCCCGTCCCGACCCGGCGAGCTGGCCGTTCCTCGCCGCCTCGACCGTGGCGCAGACCCTCTACTTCCTGCTGGTCGCCACCGCCTACCGCAGGGTCGACATGAGCCTCGCCTACCCGCTGATGCGCGGCGTCGCGCCCGCGCTCGTCGCCGGGGTCGGGGTGATCTGGCTCGGCGAGCATCTCTCCCCCGGCGCCTGGGCCGGGGTCGCGCTGATCTGCGCCGGCGTGCTCGCCACCGCGCTCTCCGCCCTCGCGCATGGATCGAGAGGGGGCGTCTCCGCCGCGCTGCTCAACGCCTGCGTGATCGCGACCTACACGCTGATCGACGGCGCCGGCGTCCGCCTGTCGGGCGCGCCGATCGCCTATTCCTGCTGGCTGTTCGCGCTGAACGCGCTGCCCCTCGTCGGCTGGGCGCTGCTGGCCCGGCGCCGCGCGCTCCTCGCCTACGCCCGCCGCAACCTCGGCCTCGGCCTCGTCGGCGGCTTCTTCAGCGCCGCCTCCTACGGGCTGGCGCTCTGGGCGATGACCGGCGCCCCGATCGCGGTGGTCGCGGCCCTGCGCGAGACCTCGATCCTGTTCGGCCTCGCCATCGCCAACCTGCTCCTGCGCGAGCGCATCGGCCCCCGCCGCATCGCCGCCGCCATCCTGATCGCGCTCGGCGCCGTCAGCCTGCGGCTCGCCTGATCCCGGTCAGCGCAGCGCCACCGCGCCGTGGTAGAAGAAGCCGCCGAGCCCGCTGGTGAACACGATGCCGCCGCAGACCGCGTGCAGCACGACCGCCGTCGGAAATCCGCCGCGATGGAGATAGCCGAGCGCGAAGATCAGCCCGCCGACCGCGCTCAGCCCCACCGCCACCCAGTTCCAGAACATCAGATGCGCGAAGCCGAAGCCGAGCGCGTTCGCCGCCACCGCCGCGCCGGCCCCGGGGAACAGCCCGCCGTAGCGGCGGAAGAACAGCGGCCGGAAGATGATCTCCTGCGGCAGAGCCGACAGCACCGGATACAGCAGCAGGATCGTCAGCCACAGCCCCGGCATTCGCCGCGGCAGCATCAGCGCCTGCCCCGGGACCAGCAGCCAGACCGCGACCCCGCAGGCGACCGCGGTCCCGGCGGCGATCAGGCCGACATGCGCCCAGTCGACGCCGCCCCAGCCGCGCCCGAGCTCGGCCCAGCGAAACCCCGGCGTCCGCGCGAGCAGGACCATCCCCACCGCGGCCATCGCGAACAGCGCCGGGAACAGCGCGTCCGGCGGCAGGACCAGCGCCATCACCAGCGGCCCGCCGACATAGAAGGCCAGCGCCTCCGCCGCCCGGCTCCAGTGCGGCCGCGCCGGTGAGATCGCCGTATCCGTCATGCCCCGCGCTCCGGTGTCGTCCCGCCCCGGGAGATGCGCCGGCGCGGCGCAGCGTCAAGGCGCGCCGCCACCGACGCCCCGCTCCGGCGCCCGCGCGCGATGGCTCGGGGCGGTGGGGCGTACCGGCCGTCTCGGTCCCGAACGACCGATCCGGGCTCCATGGCGGATCCGGCCTCCGAAGATGAAGTCGCCCTCGCCCGGCTTCTCGCCGACGGCGGGGTCGCTTGACGCGCGGGCCTGCGCGCCGGTCGGATCCGCCCTTGCGCCCTCGCCGCCCGCCTCTATAACCGGCGCAATTTGCCGACCCCCGGTCGACTCCCCGGCGCCGTCGCCGATCCCGGCGCTGGCGCAGCTTGCGCGAAGGTCCCAATGCCCAAGAGAACCGACATCCGCTCGATCCTGATCATCGGGGCGGGTC
>CAYTMB010000331.1:0-3409 GCA_964438465.1 uncultured Rhodovulum sp.
GGGCGGCGCACGAGGGTCCAGTTCACCAGATCGCGCGAATGGTGGATCTGCACACCCGGATACCACTCGAAGGTCGAGGTGGCGATGTAGTAGTCCTCGCCGACCCGGCAGATCGACGGGTCGGGGTTGAAGCCGGGCAGGATCGGGTTGCGGATCATCTCGGGTTCTCCGCCGGTCCCACAGTGGGACCGGAACTATGCTGCTGTTATTGCTGGATTTTCAGAATCACGCTTCCGACGACCGCGCCCAGAGGTTGATCTTCTCCTCGTCCGCGAGCGCGTCGATCTCCGCCAGCTCGCCGGCGGTGAAGTCGAGGTTCGCGACGGCGCCGACGCAATCCTCGACCTGGCCCGGCCGCGAGGCGCCGATCAGCGCGCTGGTGACGCCGCCGTCGCGCAGCACCCAGGCGATCGCCATCTGGGCGAGCGTCTGGCCCCGGCGTCCGGCGATGGCGTTGAGCCCGCGCAGGTTCTCGATGGTGCGTTCGTTCAGGAACTCGGGGCGCAGCGACTTGCCCTGGGTGGCGCGGCTGCCCTCGGGCACGCCCTCGAGATACTTCGCCGTCAGCATGCCCTGCGCCAGCGGCGTGAAGGCGATGGAGCCGATGCCGAGCTCGCGCAGCGCGTCCTTCAGCCCGTCGCGCTCGACCCAGCGGTTGAGCATGTTGTAGCTCGGCTGGTGGATCACGCAGGGCGTTCCCAGCGCCTTCAGGATCGCGGCGGCCTCGCGCGTGCGCTGGGCGTTGTAGGAGGAGATCCCGACATAGAGCGCCTTGCCCGCGCGCACGATGGCGTCGAGCGCGCCCATCGTCTCCTCGAGCGGGGTGTCGGGATCGAAGCGGTGCGAATAGAAGATGTCGACGTAGTCGAGCCCCAGGCGCTTGAGCGAGGCGTCGCAGGAGGCGGTCAGGTACTTGCGGCTGCCCCATTCGCCGTAGGGGCCGGGCCACATCAGATAGCCCGCCTTGGTCGAGACGATCAGCTCGTCGCGGCGCCCCTTCAGATCGGTCCGCAGGATCTCGCCGAACGCCGTCTCGGCCGAACCGACCGGCGGGCCGTAGTTGTTGGCGAGATCGAAATGGGTGATCCCGTGGTCGAAGGCGGTCTGGACGATCGCCCGCTTGGTCGCGTGGGGCGTGTCCTCGCCGAAGTTGTGCCACAGCCCCAGCGAGATCGCGGGCAGCATCAGCCCGCTGGCGCCGCAGCGGCGGTAGACCATCCGGGCATAGCGGTCCTCGCGCGGCGACCAGCTCATGCCGGGGCCTTCTCGGCCATCAGCGCCCGGGCGTCGGCGGCGGTGAAGGCCGCGGGCCGGGTGCAGCTGGTGACGAGCTCGACGAAGGCGCCGGTCTCGGCGGATTTCAGCACCGCGGTCATCACCTCGACGCCGTGCAGCGCCCGGTCGAGCGAGCAGCGCGCGTCGCGGCCCTCGCGGATCGCGGCGACCATGTCGGCGAGCCCGATCGAGCGGTAGTTGGCGCGCGGCCCGGCCTTGTGCTCCTGGTTCGGCACGCCGAGCGGATGGTCCCAGGGCGTGACCGGCTTGATCTCGCCGTCGCGCCCGGCGGCCTCCAGATCGCCGCCGAAGAAGTTCGGATCGGGCAGGAACAGCGTCCCTTCGGAGCCGTACAGCTCCATATGGCCGTGGCGGTGCGCCCAGACGTCCCAGCTGGTCGACAGCGTGATCGTGGCGCCGCTGGCGAAGTCGAGCAGGGCGTGGATGTTGGTCGGGGTCTTGACCGGCACGGTCTGGCCCTTGCGCGGGCCTTCGGTCGAGATCGTGCGGGTCTCTGTCGCCGAGGTCGCCAGCGCCGCCACCTTGCGCACCGGGCCGAGCAGGTTGATCAGGTTGGCGATGTAGTAGGGCCCGAGGTCGAGCATCGGCCCGCCGCCCGGCAGGAAGAAGAAGTCCGGGTTCGGGTGCCAGTGCTCCATGCCGTGCGACATCACATGCGCGGTGCCGGCGGTGACGGTCCCGATGACGCCCTCGTCGATCATGGCGCGCGCCTGCTGGTGCGAGGCGCCCATGAAGGTGTCGGGCGCGCAGCCGACGCGCAGGCCCTTCGCCTCGGCCAGCGCCCTGATCGCCAGCCCGTCCTCGAGCGACAGCACCAGCGGCTTTTCGGAATAGACGTGCTTGCCGGCCTCCAGCGCGGCCCCGGTCACCGGCCCGTGCGCGTCGGGGATGGTGAGGTTGATGACGAGATCGACCTCCGGGTTGGCGAGCAGTTCCTCAACGGTCTGCGCGCGCACGCCGTATTCCGCGGCGCGGGTTTTCGCCGCCTCGGGATTCACGTCCGCGCAGGCGCGGACCTCGAGGCCGCGGAACAGCGGCGCGAAGGTGAAGTAGGTGGTCGAGATATTGCCGCATCCGATGATGCCGATGCCGAGATTGTCCATTGGGGCGTCTTTCAGAGCTGCCGGGCGGCCGCGAGCGAGCGCGTGGCGAAGCGCGTGGCGTCCCGGGGGTTGTCGTGTTCCATGACGAAGTTCTTCACCGGCGTCCTTTTCAGCGCCGCCATCAGGCCCTTCCAGTCGACCGTGCCCTCGCCGACGTCGGCCCAGCCGTCCTCGTCGGCGTTCTGGCCGGCGGGGGCGATGTCCTTGACATGGACGGCGGTGATCTTCGGGCCGAAGGTCTCGATCCAGTGGAGCGGATCGCCGCCGCCCTTGATCACCCAGGCGATGTCGGCCTCCCATTCCAGATCCGGCCCGCCCTCGAAGATCGCGACCTGCGGGATGGCGCCGTCGGCGGTCTTCTCGAACTCGAAGGCGTGGTTGTGCCAGCCGAAGCCGAGGCCCTCGGCCTTGAGCGGCTTGCCGGCGGCGCCGAGGCGGCGGCCGAACTCCTCGTAGCCCTTGCCGGTGCTCGGGCGCTGGTCGGGCAGCAGGTAGGGGCAGTAGATCGTCTCGACGCCGAGCGCGCGGGCGATCTCGATCACCCGGCCGGGCTCGTTCTCGATCATGTCGAGCGAGAAATGCCCGGTCGGCATCTTCAGGCCGCTGGCGGCGAGATGCGCCTTCAGCTCCTCGACCGACGCGGCGTCGGCGTAGAGCGCGCCGTAGCCTTCGACGCCCGTGTAGCCGAGGCCGGCGAGCATGGTCAGCGTGTCCTTCAGCGGCGGGAAGTTGCGCGAGCTGTAGAGCTGGTAGGAGAAGTCGGTCATCAGGCGTTTCCTCGGTCTGGTGTCTGGGCGCTCGACCAAAGGTCGCGCGGGGTGAGGCGGTCGGCGGCGGGGTCGCCGTCCGTTGAGGCGATCCCGGCCGGATGGCCGGGCGGCGCCGCGATCGCGGCAAGGCGGTGCGCGCCCTCGGCGAGGGTCCGGGGTCCGGCGAGGTCGCTCATCAGAGGCGCTGCTCGGTCTCTTTGTCGAACAGCGAGGCCTTGGTGATGTCGGTGGCGAGGCGGA
>CAYTMB010000332.1:0-3403 GCA_964438465.1 uncultured Rhodovulum sp.
ACACCCGCACCAAGACCGTCACCGCCCGCTGGCCCTCCGGCATCAAGGAGGGCGCGGCCTTCTCGATCCCGACGATGGAGTAGAGCGCCAGAGGGCGCGTTAACATTTTTGTCGTTTAACTACAGCGACTTGACCGGCGTAACATCGTGTTACGCCGGTCGGCGGAGGGAAAGCCGGATGGATTTCGCGCTCAGCGATGAGCAGCAGGCGATCTTCGAGACGGCCCGCGACTTCGGCCGCGACCGCATCGCGCCCCACGCCGAGGCCTGGGAGACGGCGGGAACCATGCCGCGCGCGATGCTGCGCGAGGCCGCCGGCCTCGGCTTCGCCGCGATGTACGTCCCGGAGGACCAGGGCGGCGCCGGCCTGTCGCGCCTCGACGCCGTGCTGGTGTTCGAGGCCCTGGCGATGGCCTGCCCGACGGTCGCGAGCTTTCTCTCCATCCACAACATGTGCGCGCAGATGATCGCCGCCTACGGCTCCGAGGCCGCGCGCGAACGCCACCTGCCGAAGGTCGTGACGATGCAGACCATCGTCTCCTACTGCCTGACCGAACCCGGCTCCGGCTCCGACGCCGCCGCCCTTCGCACCCGCGCCGAGCGCAGCGACGGCGGCTGGGTGCTGAACGGGACCAAGGCCTTCATCTCCGGCGGCGGCTTCTCCGACCTCTACCTCGTGATGGTGCGCACCGGCGGCGACGGGCCGCGCGGCGTCTCGGCGGTGCTGGTCGAGGCGGGCGCGCCCGGCCTCAGCTTCGGCGCGCCGGAGCGCAAGATGGGCTGGAAGGCGCAGCCCACCACCCAGGTGCAGTTCGACGACTGCCGCATCCCCGCCGCGAACCTGCTCGGCGACGAAGGCGCCGGCTTTCGCTACGCCATGCGCGGCCTCGACGGCGGCCGGCTCAACATCGCGGCGGCGGCGCTGGGCGGCGCCCAGACCGCGTTCGACCGCGCGCTGGCCTACACCGCCGAGCGGCGCGCCTTCGGCCAGGCGATCCGCGACTTCCAGTCGATCCAGTTCCGCCTCGCCGACATGGAGACCGAGCTGCAGGCCGCGCGGATCTTTCTCCGCCAGGCCGCCTGGAAGCTCGACGAGGCCGCCCCCGACGCCGCCAAGCACTGCGCGATGGCCAAGCGCCTCGTCACCGACGCCGCGTTTAAGGTCGCGAACGACGCGCTGCAGCTTCTCGGCGGATACGGCTATCTCGCCGACTACGGCATCGAGAAGATCGTGCGCGACCTGCGCGTGCACCAGATCCTCGAGGGCACCAACGAGATCATGCGGGTGATCATCGCCCGCGCCCTGCTGGCCGAGGCGGCATGACCGACATCCTGATCCGCAAGGAGGGCCGCGCCGGCCGCATCACCCTGACCCGGCCGCAGGCGCTGAACGCGCTGACCCGCAGGATGGTGCGCGCCATCCATGCGGCGCTGGCCGACTGGCGCGACGACCCGGAGGTCGCGCTGGTGCTGGTCGATGCGCAGGGCCCGCGCGCCTTCTGCGCCGGCGGCGATCTCGCCGAGATCTACGACGCTGGCCGGCGCGGCAATTTTGCGTATCCCCGCCGGTTCTGGGCTGAAGAATACCGGATGAACGCCGCCGTCGCGCGCTTTCCCAAACCCTATGTCGCGCTGACCCAGGGCTATGTCCTCGGCGGCGGCGTCGGCGTCGCCAGCCACGGCAGCCACCGCGTCGTCGGCGAGTCGAGCCGCATCGCGATGCCCGAATGCGCGATCGGGCTGATCCCCGACGTCGGCGGCACCCACCTGCTCGCGCGGGCGCCGGGCCGGCTCGGCGAATACCTCGGGCTCAGCGGCCACCGCATGGGGCCGGGCGACGCGATCCACGCCGGCTTCGCCGACCGCTACGTCCCCGAAGCCGACTGGCCGGATCTGACCGCCCGCCTCGTCGCGACGGGCGATCCCGCCGCGATCGAGACCTTCGCGCGGCCGGTCCCGGACAGCGCCCTGCCCGCGCGCGCCGCCGAGATCGACGACGCCTTCTCGGCCCCCGACCTCAAGACCCTGCTCGCAAGGCTCGCCGCCAGCGACTGGGGCGCGGCGCTGCGCGCGACGCTCGCCCGGCAGTCGCCGCTGTCGATGGCCTGCACGCTGGAGCTGGTCCGCGCCGCCCGCGCCGCCCCCGGGATCGAGCCGGCGCTGACCCGCGAGTTCCGCTTCACCGCCCGCAGCCTCTCCGACGGCGACCTGCTCGAAGGCATCCGCGCCCAGGTCGTCGACAAGGACCGCAATCCGCAGTGGCGCGACGCCATCGACGGCGTGACCCCGGCGCAGGTGGCCGCGATGCTCGCCCCGCTCGGCGCCGACGACATCAGCTGGCCGGCCTGAAGCCCGCCAGGGAGGACGCACAGATGCAGATCGGCTTCATCGGGCTCGGCAACATGGGCGCGCCGATGGCGCGCAACCTCGCCGCCGCCGGCCATGACGTGACCGGCTTCGACGCCGCCGGCGTCACCGTCGAAGGGGTGGCGTCCGCCGCCTCCGCCGCCGCCGCGGCGCGCGAGCGGGACGCCGTCGTCACCATGCTGCCCGACGGCGCGATCCTGCGCGCGGTCTACGCCGAGATCGTGCCGGCGGCCCGCCGCGGCGCCGCGCTGATCGACTGCTCGACCGTCGACGTGGACAGCGCCCGCGCCGCCGCCGCCGCCGCGACCGCCGCCGGCCTCCAGGCGGTCGACGCGCCGGTCTCCGGCGGCGTCGGCGGCGCCGCGGCCGGCACGCTCACCTTCATGGCCGGCGGCTCGGCGGCGGCCTTCGAGGCGGCGCGTCCGCTGTTCGAGATCATGGGGTCGCGCGCCGTGCACTGCGGCGGGTCCGGCGCCGGCCAGGCCGCGAAGATCTGCAACAACATGATCCTCGGGATCTCGATGATCGGCGTCTGCGAGGCCTTCGCGCTGGCCGACAAGCTCGGGCTCGACCGCCAGGCGATGTTCGACGTGGTCTCGACCTCGTCGGGGGCCTGCTGGTCGGTCACCGCCTACTGCCCCGCCCCGGGCGTCGGCCCGAAGTCGCCCGCCGATGACGATTACCGCCCTGGCTTCGCGGCCGAGTTGATGCTCAAGGACCTCCGGCTCAGCCAGCACGCAGCCGCAGCGGTCGACGCCGCGACGCCGATGGGCGCCCGCGCCGCCGCGCTCTATGAGGACTTCGTCGCAAGCGGCGGAAAGGGAATGGATTTTTCCGCAGTGCTGCCCTGGCTGAAAAATAAATCGCACCGCGCGTGAAAGTCGGGAATAGATCCCGCAGCGCAACGTTGTGTTAACTGAGGGCGGCGCGAGAGAGTACGTCGTGTCTGTGGGTGGCATCGCCTGGTGGGGTGGGTGTGTTGTCGCCGCCCTCGCGCCTCCGCCGGAACCGGCGGAGGACGCGGGTCGCGCCGGATC
>CAYTMB010000333.1:0-3395 GCA_964438465.1 uncultured Rhodovulum sp.
TTCGCCAACCCGTTCGTGGCGGCCGAGCGCGGCTTCATCGACGAGGTGATCATGCCGCATTCGACGCGCAGGCGGGTGGCGCGGGCCTTCGCCTCGCTGCGGACCAAGCGGCTGAGCAATCCGTGGAAGAAACACGACAACATCCCGCTATGAGCGCCTGCGGCACAGACCTGCGATCCGTTGGACAGGGCCGGGCGGCTGCGCTATCTCGCGCACAGGGCGACCTGGAGGATGGACATGTTCCGGCGGCGGTGGATGGCCTTGCCGAAGCTCGTGCGGTTCATGCTGACCCATGCGGCCAACGGCATGGCGATCGGCTGCGCGGCGTTGCTGGCGGTGATCTGGTTCGACGTGCTGGGCGTCGGCGCGCTGCTGGCGAAGGATCAGTCCGGGCTGGCGACGGCGGTGCTGTTCTTCCAGACCGCGCTGACCTTCGGGGCGGTGTCGATGGGCGTGGCGGTGATGAACCTCGGCGAGGACAGCGACTAGCGCAGGCGTCGCACAGTGCGACAATTTTCAAGGCACTGGAATCAAACGATAAACTCCGCGGCATTTACCTGATCTTCATGCGGGACGCCGCCGCCGCGCGGCGTCTGCGAGCCTCGGAGCGGGGGCGGGGATGCTGAAGCACCGCGGCTTTCCCGGCCGGCTGGCCGGCACCGACCTGCAGTTCACCATAAGGCGGGCCGACCCGCGGGGCGTCACGCCGCTGAAGGCGCGCGAGCGGTTCGCCGACCGCCGCCAGACCGACCGCGAGGCGGATGCGGCCTTCCTCGGCGCGCTGCTCGAGGCGTTCGGCGCGGAGCCGTTCGAGCGCGGCAACCTCGACGCCGGCCGGCTGAACTGGCTGTTCGGGCGCGAGGTGGTGCCGGCGGAAGATGATTTCGATCCGGCAAGTTACGAGGCGTTGCTGCGGGTCGATCTCGACCGCGCGCGCGCCGGGTTTCCGCAATTGTTCGACGACGACTGAACCGCCACGCTCGGTGAAAGGAGCCATCATGCTGCGCCTGTTGCCCATAGGATTGTTGTTGCTCGCCGCCTGTTCGGAGGGGCCGCCCGCGGCGCTGACGGCCGGCGAGCTGTCGGCGGATTCGCCGGCGGACGCCCAGGAGACGATCGCTCCGGGCGCGGAGGGGCTGTACGAGGGCGACCCGCTGGCGGGCCCCGACCTCGATCCCAGCGACGACCCGCTCTGACGACCTGACGCAATCGGCGGCGCCCTGCGGCGCCGCGGCGAGGAACCGGCCATGTTCGACAAGATCCTGATCGCCAACCGCGGCGAGATCGCCTGCCGCGTCGCGCGCACCGCCCGGCGCATGGGCATCCGCACGGTGGCGGTCTATTCCGACGCGGATGCGCGGGCGCTGCATGTCGCCAGCGCCGACGAGGCGGTGAACATCGGGCCGGCGCCGGTGAACCAGTCCTATATCGTGATCGACAGGATCCTCGACGCGGTGAAGCGGACCGGGGCGCAGGCGGTGCATCCGGGCTATGGTTTCCTGTCGGAGCGGGCGGAGTTCGCCGAGGCGCTGGCGGCGATCGGCGTCGCCTTCATCGGGCCGCCGGTCGGCGCGATCCAGGCGATGGGCGACAAGATCACCTCGAAGAAGCTCGCCGCCGAGGCGGGGGTCTCGACGGTGCCGGGGCATATGGGGCTGATCGACGACGCCGAGCATGCGGCCGAGATCGCGCGCCAGATCGGCTATCCGGTGATGATCAAGGCGAGCGCGGGCGGCGGCGGCAAGGGCATGCGGATCGCGTGGGACGACGCCGAGGCGCGCGAGGGCTTTGCGCGGTCGAAGTCGGAGGCGGCGTCGAGCTTCGGCGACGACCGGATCTTCATCGAGAAGTTCGTCACGCAACCGCGACATATCGAGATCCAGGTGCTGGGCGACCAGCATGGCAATTGCCTCTACCTCGGCGAGCGGGAATGCTCGATCCAGCGGCGCAACCAGAAGGTCATCGAGGAGGCGCCCTCGCCGTTCATCGACGCCGCTACGCGCAGGGCGATGGGCGAGCAGGCGGTGGCGCTGGCGAAGGCGGTGGACTATTGCTCGGCGGGCACGGTGGAGTTCATCGTCGATGGCGCCCGCAACTTCTACTTCCTTGAAATGAATACGCGATTGCAGGTCGAGCATCCGGTGACCGAGCTGATCACCGGCATCGATCTCGTGGAGCAGATGATCCGGGTGGCGGCGGGCGAGAAGCTCGCGTTCGGCCAGGACGAGGTGACGCTGAACGGCTGGGCGGTCGAGAGCCGGCTCTACGCCGAGGATCCGTACCGCAACTTCCTGCCATCGATCGGACGGCTGACGCGGTATCGCCCGCCGGCGGAGATCGCGACGCCGACGGCGGCGGTGCGCAACGACACCGGGGTGTTCGAGGGCGGCGAGATCTCGATGTTCTACGATCCGATGATCGCCAAGCTCTGCGCCTGGGGGCCGGACCGCCCGGCGGCGATCGGCGGGATGCGCCGCGCGCTCGATGCGTTCGAGCTGGAGGGGATCGGGCACAACCTGCCGTTCCTGTCGGCGGTGATGGACCATCCGCGCTTCGTGTCGGGCGAGATCACCACGGCGTTCATCGCCGAGGAATACCCGGAGGGCTTTCACGGCGCGGCGCTGGACGAGGTGACGCTGGCCGATCTCGCGGCGCTCGCCATCGCGCTGAAGGTGCTGCACGAGGAGCGGGCGGCGCGGATCTCGGGCACGCTGTCGAACCACCAGCGCGCGGTCGGCGCGGTCTGGGCGACCGAGATCGGCGGCGACGTCCGGCAGGGCGCGGTCAGCCGCGAGGACGGCGGCTTCGCGGTCGATTTCGCCGATGGCGGCCGGCGGACGGTGCGGATCGACGAGCACGCCGCGTTCCGGCCGCTGGTGCGCGCGACGGTCGACGGCCGCGAGCGCATCGTCAAGGCGACGCCGACCGCGCGCGGCTACCGGCTGCGCTACCGCGGCGCGGATCTCGCGGCCTCCGTCCTGACGCCGCGGCAGGCCGAACTGGCGGCGCTGATGCCGGTGAAGGCGGCGGCGGACACTTCGAAGCTGCTGCTGTGCCCGATGCCGGGGCTCGTCGTGCGCATCGACGTGGCGCAGGGCGACGAGGTGCACGACGGGCAGGCGCTGTGCATGGTCGAGGCGATGAAGATGGAGAACGTGCTGCGCGCCGAGCGCAAGGGCCGCGTCGCCGCGATCCGCGCCAAGCCCGGCGACAGCCTGCGCGTCGATGACGTCATCATGGAGTTCGAGTGATGGCCTACGGCCGGCGCGAGCCGGTCTCCTCGCGCCGCGAGGGCAGGCGGTCGATCATGCCGGTCAGCTCGCGCACGCTGGTCGGCGAGGGCCGGCGCTGGACGACGGTGCCGTCGGTGTCGATCAGCACCAGCCCGAAGCCGC
>CAYTMB010000334.1:0-3385 GCA_964438465.1 uncultured Rhodovulum sp.
CCGCACCCAGACCTTGGCGTCGTGGAACGCGGCGCCGCCGTAGGGGGCGATGGCGTCGGCGCCGATCAGGGTGTTGATGCCCTTGCCGTCCTTGTGCGCCCGGTTGGGCCAGATGCCTTCGGCGATGACCACGCCGCGCTTCAGGCCGTCGAACAGCCTCGCCTCCAGCTCCACCTCGCCGCGGTGGTTGCCGAGGCGGACCCTCGCGCCGGCGGCGATCCCGAGGCCCGCCGCGTCGTCGGGATGGATCATCAGCGTCGGCGCGCCCTCGCGCGAGGCCGAGCCCGTGGTCTCGGTGAAGGTCGAGTTGAGGAACTGCCGCGCCGGGCTGGTCGCGAGGCGGAAGGGATGCGCGTCGTCCGCGGCCTCGATCACCCCCCAGTGGTCGGGCAGCGCGGGGATCCGGTCGGCCGGTCCCATCGGCCCGTCGTTGGCGTTCGGCACCGTCGCCCAGTCGGGGCGGAAGCGGAACCTGCCGCCCGGGAAGCCGAAGCCGTCGAGGAAATGCGCGGCGCGGAAATCGGGCTGGACGTCGCGCCAGCTCGTTTCCGCCAGCTCGTCGAGCGTGCCGTGGCCGGAGGCCTTCAGCGTCCAGTCGACGATCTCGCGCGCGTCCATCGCGAAGCCGCGGTGCTCGGCCCCGAGCCGCAGCGCAAGGTCGCGGATCACCTCGTGGTTGGACCGGCATTCGCCGGGCGGCGGGACCAGCCTGCCGCCGAACATCACATGCTGGTGGCCGCCGCCCTGGTAGAGGTCGTCGTGCTCGAGGAACTGCGTCGCCGGCAGCACGATGTCGGCCATCGCGGCGGTCTCGGTCATGAACTGCTCGTGCACGACGGTGAAGAGGTCGTCGCGGGCGAAGCCGCGCTTCACCAGCGTCTGCTCCGGCGCCACCGAGACCGGGTTGGTGTTCTGGATCAGCAGCGCGGTGACCGGCGGGCCGTGGCGCAGCGCCGCGGCGTCGCCGGTCAGCACCCGGCCGATCTGGCTCTGGTCGAGCACGCGGATCGCGGGGTCGATGGCGTCGAGGCCCTCGATCAGCGTCTTGTCCCAGGCGTAGATCGCGCCGTTGTTGTGAAAGCCGCCGCCGCCCTTGTGCCGCCAGGCCCCGGTCACCGCCGGGATGCAGAGGGCGGCGTGCATGTTCACCGCGCCGTTGCGCTGGCGGGTGAAGCCGTAGCCGAGCCGGAAGTAGGTGTTGGGCGTGCGCCCGACGAGATGGGCGAATTCCTCGATCTCGGCGACGTCGAGGCCGGTGATCGCGGCGGCCCATTCCGGGGTGCGGGTGGCGAGATGCGCCTCCAGCTCGGCCGGGACGTCGGTGTATCCGGCGAGATAGTCGCGGTCGGCGAGGCCGTCGCGGAACAGGACATGCATCACGCCGCAGGCCAGCGCGCCGTCGGTGCCGGGGCGCAGCACGAGGCCGAGATCGGCCTGGGCGACGGTGGCGTTGCGGTAGATGTCGACGACCACCAGCTTCGCCCCGCGCTCGCGGCGGGCGCGGGTGGCGTGGTGCATGACGTTGACCTGGGTGTGCACCGCGTTGGTGCCCCAGATCACGATGGCGTCGGAATGGCGCATCTCGCGCGGATCGACGCCGGACAGCCGCCCGGTCCCGGCGATGTAGCCGGTCCAGGCCGGGGTGGTGCAGATCGTGCTGAACTGGCCGGAGTAGCGCTTGGCGTGGCGCAGGCGGTTGATGCCGTCGCGCATCACCAGGCCCATGGTGCCGGCGTAATAGTAGGGCCAGACCGTCTCGGAGCCGATCTCGGCCTCGGCGGCGAGGAAGCGGCGGGCGGTCTCGTCGAGCGCGTCGTCCCAGGAGACGCGCTCATAGCGGCCCGAACCCTTGGGGCCGGTGCGGATCAGCGGGTGGGTCAGCCGGTCGGGGTGGTGGATGCGCTCGGCGTAGCGGGCGACCTTGGCGCAGATCACGCCGTCGGTGTAGCTCTGGTCCTTCGCGCCGCGCAGCCGGCCGATGGTGGCGCCGTCGATCACCTCGACGTCGAGCGCGCAGGCCGAGGGGCAGTCGTGGGGGCAGACCGAGGGCCTGCGCCGGATCGAGGGCGAAGCGTTCATCCCGACAGTATGCCTGCGCCTTCGGGAGCGTCCATCGAATTCATGCCGGACCTGCTGCGGGGCGCGGGTTTTCGCATGTCGTCGCACGCGTGCGACAGCATATATCTATTTGATATTTAACGATATAGCTGAGAAAATTCACAAAATCGCAAGGAATGCCGACGGGGCGTCAGGCCGATGTCAGCAGCGCCTCGGCGGTCCATTCGTCGGTGATGAGGCCGTTGATCAGGCCGCCGCGGATCGCCGCGGCGACGGCGGGCAGCTTGCGCCGGCCCTTGGCCAGCGCGATCACCGTGGCGCGGGCGCGATCGGGCAGCGGCGCGCTGGCGGTGCGCAGGTTGCGCTCGCCTTCGACCAGCCGGCCCTCGGCGTCGTAGACCCAGCCGCAGATCTCGCCCGCGGCGCCGGCGGAGCGCAGGTCCGAAAGCTCGCCCAGCGCGATGAATCCGTCGAGGAACAGCGGCGCGGCTTCGTCCATCTCGCCGACGCCGACGAAGGCGACGTCCGCTTCGGCGGCGAGCTGCAGGGTGGAGCGGATCAGCGCCTGGGCGTGCATCAGCTCGCGCTCGGCGGGCGAGGAGACATAGACCGGCAGCGGCATCGGGAAATGCCGGGCGTCCACCGCCTCGGCCATCGAGTAGATCACGTTGTAGTACGCCGCCGAGCCGTCGGGGCCGACGTTGCCGGTCAGCGACACGACGCGGTGCTGCGGGCAGACGATGCGTTCGAGCTGGTCGACCGCGGCCTTGAGCGTGCGGCCGGTGCCGACCGCCATCACCAGCGGCTGCGGCTTGCGCAACCAGCGGGCGATCTCGGCGGCGCCGGCCTCGGCGAGGCCGACCGCGCCGCCGTCGGCGCCGGGGTCGGTGGGGATGACCTCGACCTGGCGCAGTCCGAAGCGCGCCTGGAGGCTGGCGGCGAGTTCGAGGCAGCGCGCGATGGGGTGGTCGACCCGGACCCGGATCAGCCGCTCGGACACCGCGCGCGACACCAGCCGCTGCGCCGCCTGGCGCGAGATGCCCATATGCGTGGCGATCTCGTCCTGGGTGCGGCCGGCGATGTAGTAGAGCCAGCCGGCGCGGGCCGCGTCGTCGATCCGGTCGGTAGAGCGCCTGACGCGCGCCATTGGGGCAATCTCCGGGCTTTTGCCCAGTTGAACAGCAAGTGCCTGCTGCATTCAAGCGTCGCGGTTCAAGCGCGTAGCGGGGTCATGCGAGATCCGGCCTGACCCCTTCGGTCCCCGCGTCCGGCGTCGGGCGTGACGATGCCGCATTCACTTCGCGGATTTGTCCCGCGACAAATCCGC
>CAYTMB010000335.1:0-3376 GCA_964438465.1 uncultured Rhodovulum sp.
AGATGGGCCGCGCGAGGCGACGTGGCGGAGTGGTTACGCAGCGGATTGCAAATCCCGTAACTACTCCCAAGAAATCAAATCGATAGAGACCAGAAGTTTTCAGGACATACCGGAAACGGAATGGCAACCTGAGAACCGACTGTTTGGCGTCTCCTGCTGCGCCGAGCGCATGGCATGACGAAGCCCCTTGCCACCATCCGCAAAAATTCCAGCGAGGAGCTGCGCGTCTCGCTCGACGAGTTTCGCGGGCACCAACTCGTCGCGCTGCGCGTTTGGTTTCAGTCCAGCGATGGCGAGATGCGACCCGGCAAACAGGGCCTCGCACTCAAGGTTGACCTGTTGCCCGAACTCCGGGCGGCAATCCTCGAAGCCGAGGCAGAAGCGCTTCGGCGCGGCCTGATCAATGGAGATTCGAATGAATAGCCCCGCCACGGGATCAACCCGAGGCGGGGTCAATATGCAGCCGGTGGTCGGTAGCTCGGACAGGGCGGACGGTGGCACCGGCATGCAAAGGTATACCATGGGGCGGGACCATATACCAGAGGCAGTCCGAAAGGCCGAAGCCTGGTCCCCGGCAGCTTACCCGCTGCCGCAAGTAGCGGCTGAGCCTGAGGCGAGGGTTTTCGCGACCTCAGGCGCCTAAAGCGACGGGCCGGCTCCGCTGAGCAGGGACGATCGTGAAGGCATAGGGACCAACCCGGGCCAATCGGCCGGGGCTGGTCTTCCTATGCCTTCGCTCAAGGCCTCACCACTGAGCAGGTGGGGAAGAAAGAGAAGAGAGGCGGTTGTGACAAAGACGCAGGAGAGCATTGTGACAGGGACGGCGGCGGCGATTGTGACAGCGCTCGGCAACGGGCCTTGCTCGGCACTCGACTTGTCACAGCGCATCAGCATCACGCACGCGAACGCTCGCCAGTCGCTTCGGCGTCTCTCCGGGGCTGGCGTTGTGACAAAGCTTCGGCGCGGCGTTTACGCCCTCCCCGATTGTGACATGGCCGAAATGCGGCTCGCCGAGGAATACGGCGACGCGCAGGATCGGGGCGAGGTAGCCCGACACGGCGCAACCGAAGGCGGTCGCGGCAACCAGCATGGTAACGTTGGCGGCCCCGACGTTACCACCGCCGCCGACCTCGGCCTTCGTCGCGACGAAATCCACGACGCGCGCCGGATTGGCTTCGATCAGGCCGAATGGTCGCGTCGCATCGCCGAGGTCTGGGCGCATTTCGAGGCGATGAACGATCCTCGGCGGCCGGAGGCCTGGGCATGAATCTGGATCAGGCAGGAAAAATGACCCCCAACAGCACGCCGTTCCTGGATCGGGTTGACCCCGGCCTGCGGCGTCACATCGACCTCGGCCGGCAGGCGGCGAAGCACGTTTTCCAGCGCGACCCGAGCGGCGACCCTTCCGACGAGATCACCAATGTTGCCGAGTTGGTGGTCTCGCGGGCAATCCGGGGAGCTCTGACGCCGCTGGGCGCGACGGACGAGGATCTGTTCGCCGCGTTCATGGCATCGGCGCACGCCTTCGCGCAGCACTACGGCGAGCTTTACGCCGCCATGCATTCGGAGGGCCGCGGGAATGCCTGACCAGCCGCGGATCACGCCTTGGGTTTTCGACAGCATGTTCCCCGAGCGGGATCAAAAGCTCTGGGGCCTGCCGCTGATCGCGCAGGCGCTGGGCGTGTCGGTCGACACGGCGCGGCGCTGGGCAAGGGACCCGAGCCGCAACTTGCCTGTCTCGAAGCCGGGCGGCCGATACTTCGCGATGCGGTCGGAGCTGCTGGCCTGGCTTCGGGTGAAGCGGTGAGCAAGCGGCAAATTTGCCGCTTGAACCGGTCAGCCCGCCGCCCGACCGCCGTTTGCAAGGCTTATCTAGGGTTTGCAAGGTTTTGCTATCTGTTCAGGAAGCCCGCCCGTCCGGCATAAGATGGGGATGGGTCTTGTCTCCTTCCTTCGCCCCTTCCTTCGCCGCGCGCCCGCCGAGAGCAAGTCGCTCGCCAATCCTTCGGTCGAGCTGCTGGAGCTGTTCGGCGCGATGCCGCAAGGCGCGATCTCGATCTCGACGGACCAGGCGCTTCGCGTTCCCGCCGTCTCCTGCGCGATCCGGACCATTGCCGAGGCGGCCGGCAGTCTCGCCGTGTCGGTCAAGGAAGTGGCCGCGGACGGAACAGAGCGCGACGCGCCCGACCATCCCGCATCGAAGCTGCTGCGCGGCGATGTCAACGAATGGACTTCGCGCGCCGAGCTTGTCGCCGACCTGATCTCGGATGCGCTGATCTCCGACGCCGGCGGCTGCGCCTTCGTGAACCGCACCAGCGACGGCCACCTCGTCGAGATCGTCCGGTATCGGCGCGGCGTCATGCAGGTCATGCGCGACGTTCAGACCGACGAGCCGAGCTTCACGATCGACGGCGCGCCGCTGCCCTCGCAGAACGTGCTGCACGTTCGCAGCCCGCTCGGCCGCTCGCCCCTGTCGCTGGCCCGGGATGCGATTGCCGTCGCGGCCGTGCTGGAGCGCCACGCGGCGAACCTGTTCTCCCGCGGCGCCCGCCCGAGCGGCGCGCTCCTGTTCCCGAAGGGCATGGGCGAGGAATCGGTCAAGAAGGCGCGCACCGCCTGGCGGGCGACCCATGAGGGCGACGACGCCGGCGGCCGGACCGCGATCCTCTATGACGGCGCGACCTTCACGCCGTTCCAGCTCTCGTCGGTCGATGCGCAGTTCCTCGAGCTGCGCCGGTTCCAGATCGAGGAGATCGCCCGCGCCTTCAACATCCCTGCGCCGATGATCGGCGACCTCAGCCGGGCGACCTGGGCGAACCTCGAAAGCAAGCACCGCGAGTTCTGGTCGACCACGCTTGAGCCTTGGATCCTCGCCATGGAAGCGGCGATGCGCCGGGCGCTGTTCCTGCCAGACGAGCGCGAGCGCTATGCGATCCGGTTCGAGCGCGACGACTTCGGCCGGGCCGACCTGTCCGTCCGCGCGACCTCGATCAACAGCCTGATCGCCTCGCGCACCCTGAGCCCGAACGAAGGCCGGTCCTGGCTGGGCATGCCGGCCCGCGAGGGCGGCGACGAGTACCTGAACCCCAACATCAGCGAGACGCCGGCGGCTTCGCCGGCGGCCGAGGAGGGCGAGAATGGACCTGAGTGACATCGCCGCCGGCGTCGCCGACCAGGACCGCGGCGCGTGGATCGAGATCGCGGATCCTGTCACCGGCGCGCTCACCGGCATCCGGTTCCGCGTCGCCGGCCCCGACAGCGAGACGCAGAACCGGGCGCGGCTGAAGCTCGCCGACGAGCTGGCCGAGATGGCGGACGATGACGGCCGGGTCACGGCCGCGCAGCGGGAGAAGGCGCGGATCGCCTCGCTCGCGCG
>CAYTMB010000336.1:0-3353 GCA_964438465.1 uncultured Rhodovulum sp.
GCGCGGATCTCGCTCGAGCACATCCTGCCGAACCTCGGGAATCTGCTGATCGTGCAGGGCACCATCCAGTTCTCGCTCGGCATCCTCGCCGAGGCCGGCCTCTCCTACGTCGGCCTCGGGGCGCAGCCGCCGACGCCGTCCTGGGGCCGGATGCTGGCCGAGAGCCAGACGATGATCTCCTTCGCGCCCTGGCTCGCGATCTTCCCGGGGCTCGCCATCGTGCTGACCGTGCTCGGGCTGAACCTGATGGGCGACGGCCTGCGCGACCTGCTCGATCCGCGGCTGCGCCGGGTGCGGGCATGACCCTGCTCGCCGTCGAGAACCTGTCGGTCAGCATCGGCCCGACCCCGGTGCTCCGCGACGTCTCGCTGACCCTCGCCCCCGGCGAGGTGCTCGGCGTGATCGGCGAGAGCGGCTCCGGCAAGTCGATGACCGCGCTCGCCGTCATCGGCCTGTTGCCGCCCGGCGCGCGAGCCGAGGGGCGCGTCCTGCTCGACGGCGTCGATCTGCTCGCCCGCACCGAGGCCGAGATGTGCGCGCTCCGCGGCCGCGAGATCGGGATGATCTTCCAGGAGCCGATGACGGCGCTGAACCCGCTGCAGACCATCGGCGACCAGGTCGCCGAGACCGTGCGCATCCACCGCGCCGCGCGCCCGGGCAAGGCCCGCCGGATCGCGCGCGCGACGCTCGACCGCGTCGGCCTCGCCGCGGTCCCGGTCGGGCGCTACCCGCACGAGCTCAGCGGCGGCCAGCGCCAGCGCGTCGGCATCGCGATGGCGATCGCGCTGCGCCCAAAGCTGCTGATCGCCGACGAGCCGACCACCGCGCTCGACGTCACCACCCAGGCCGCGATCCTGACCCTGCTGCGCCGGCTGGTGACCGAGGACCGCATGGCGCTGATGCTGATCACCCACGACCTCGCGGTGGTGGCCGACGTCGCCGACCGCCTCGCGATCATGACCGAGGGCGCCGTGGTCGAGGCCGGCACCACCGCGGGCGTGCTGCGCGCGATGCGCCACCCCTACACCCGCGCGCTGTTCGCGGCCTCCGCCCACCGCCCGCCGCGGCTGGCGCGCATCGCGCGCAGCCCGCTCCTGCGCGTCGAGGGGCTGGTGCGCGAATATCCCGGCCCCCGCCGCGGCCTGTTCGCCCGCGGCCCCGCCTTCCGCGCCGTGCGCAACGTCGGCTTCACCCTCCACGCCGGCGAAAGCCTCGGCCTCGTCGGCGAGAGCGGCTGCGGCAAGTCCACGCTCGCCCGCGCCATCCTCGGCCTCGAGGCCCCGCAGTCCGGCCGCATCACCCTCGACGGCGCCGCGGTCGAGGCCGGCGCCCGGATGCCGGCGGAGCTGCGCGCCCGGATGCAGGCGGTGTTCCAGGACCCCTACGGCAGCTTCGACCCGCGCTGGCGGGTCGGGCGGCTGATCGCCGAGCCGTTCCACCTGATCCCGGGCGCCCCGCGCGGCGCCGAGCTCGCCCGCGCCGTCGCCGAGGCGCTGGAGGCGGTCGGCCTCGCGCCCGCCGACGCCGGCAAGTACATCCACGAGTTCTCCGGCGGCCAGCGCCAGCGCATCGCCATCGCCCGCGCGCTGATCATCCGCCCCCGGCTGATCGTGCTCGACGAGGCCGTCTCCGCGCTCGACGTCCGGGTGCGCGCCCAGATCCTCGACCTGCTCGCCGACCTCTCCACCCGCTACGGGCTCAGCTACCTGTTCATCTCGCACGACCTGCATGTCGTGCGCGCGATCACCGACCGCGTCATGGTGATGAAGTCCGGCGAGATCGTCGAGACCGGCCCCACCAACCGCGTGTTCGACGCGCCGCAGCACCCCTATACCCGCGAGCTGCTCGCCGCGACCCCGGTGCTGGAGATGACGGCGTGACCGCGCCCGGCTTCGACCCCGCCGAGGTCCTGATCGGCGGCCGCTGGCTGCCCGCCGCCGACACGCTCGCGGTCGAGGATCCCTCCACCGGCGAGACCTTCGCCCGGATCGCCCGCGGCGGCGCGCCCGAGATCGACGCCGCCGAGCGGGGCAGGGCGCTCGCCCGCATCGGCCGGCGGGTCGAGGAGCGTGTCGAGGATCTCGCCCGGCTGGAGGCCGCCGACGTCGGCAAGCCGCTGACCCAGGCCCGCGCCGACGCCCGCACGCTGCGCCTGTCGCGGGCGCTGCGCGCGGGACAGGTGTTCCTCAACGACTGTGGCGCCGGCGGCGGCGTCGAGCTGCCCTTCGGCGGCGTCGGCCACTCCGGCCACGGCCGCGAGAAGGGCTTCGAGGCCCTGCTCGGCTTCACCCGCCTCAAGACCGTCGCCGCCTGGCATGGCTGATCCGGCGGCGGGATCGGGAACCAATCCCCACGTCGCGGGTTCGCTTGCTCCGCGCATCGAACGAAGGGAGAGCGGACCTTGACGGAAACCGGTCCCGCGCAGGACAACCCCGGACGCGGCGTCAGCCGCCCGGAGCGGTTCTCCCCGCGCGCCTGGCGGCAGATTCTCGGGCGGGTCTGGACCGGGATCGGCCGCGACCATCTGTCGATCATCGCGGCGGGCGTGGCCTTCTTCGCCGTTCTCGCGATCTTTCCGGCCATCGCGGCGCTGATCTCGCTCTACGGCTTCGTCGCGGATCCCGCCGAGGTCGCAAGCAGCCTCGCCAGCCTCCAGCCGATCCTGCCGCCCGACGTGTTCGACATCCTCAAGGGGCAGGTCGACCAGCTCGTCGCCGCCGGCCAGACCCGGCTCGGCCTCACCTCGCTGATATCGATCGCCGTGGCGCTCTGGCTGTCGCGCGCCGGGGTGATGGCGCTGATCGAGGGCCTGAACCTCGTCTACCGCGAGACCGACCGGCGCAACATCGTGCTGCTCAACCTCGTGGCGCTCGGCCTGACGATCCTGTTCACGCTCGTCGCGATCGTGGCGCTGCTCACGGTCGTGGCGCTGCCGGCGTTCCTGCACTACAGCGACATCGGGCTCGCCGGCATCGTGCTCGCGCGGCTGACGCCGCTCGTGGTGCTCGGCGGCGGGGTCGTCTTCGTGATCGGCCTGCTCTACCGCTACGGCCCGGACCGCAAGACCGCGCGCAAGCGCTGGGTCACCGCCGGGGCGGTGTTGGCGACGCTGGCCTGGCTGCTGGTCTCGGTGCTGCTGTCGATCTACATCTCGCGCTTCGCCGACTTCAACGAGACCTACGGCTCGCTCGGCGCCATCGTCGGCCTGATGCTCTGGCTCTACGCCAGCGCCTTCGTCGTCCTCCTCGGCGCCGAACTGAACGCCGAGATGGAGCTTCAGACCGAGCGCGACACCACGACGGGCCGACCGAAACCGATGGGCGAGCGCGGCGCCTATGTCGCCGACCATGTCG
>CAYTMB010000337.1:0-3342 GCA_964438465.1 uncultured Rhodovulum sp.
CCGGGGCCGGCGTTGATCTCGCAGATCGCGCCGCCGGTGTCGCGGTAGCTCTTGGTGATGTCGGTGGTGAGGAAGTCGACGCCGCCGAGGTCGAGGCCCACGGCCTGGATCGCGCGCTCGGCCATCAGGCGGTTGTCGGGGTGGATGACGTCGGTGACGTCGATCGCGGTGCCGCCGGTGGAGAGGTTGGCGGTCTTGCGCAGGTAGACGGTCTCGCCCGCGGGCGGCACGCTGTCGGGGGTCATGTCGCGCTCGGCGAGCAGCTTCTCGGCGACGGGGTCGAGATCGAGCCGGGTCAGCATGTTCTCGTGGCCGGCGCCGCGGCGGGGGTCCTGGTTCACGATCTCGACCAGTTCGGCGACGGTGCGGGTTCCGTCGCCGACGACATGGCCGGGCATGCGCCGGGCGGCGGCGATCAGCTTGCCGCCGACCACCAGCAGGCGGTGGTCGTCGCCGAGGATCATGCTCTCGACGATGACGCCGCCGCCTTCCGCCTCGGCGATCTCGAAGGCCTCCTCGACCGCCTCGGGCGTGATCAGGTTGATGGTGACGCCGCGGCCGTGGTTGCCGTCGACGGGCTTGACCACCACCGGATAGCCGATGCGCTCGGCGGCGCGGACGGCGTCGTCGGGCGAGCGGACCGGGCGCTGCTTGGGGACCGGCAGGCCGAGGTCGGAGAGCAGGCGCGAGCACAGCTCCTTGTCGGAGGCGATCTCGACGGCGATATGCGAGGTCTGGCTGGTCAGCGCCGCCTCGATGCGCCGGGCGTATTTGCCCTGGCCGAGCTGGATCATGCTGGCGTCGTTCAGCCGGACCCAGGGAATTTCGCGGGCCTCGGCGGCGTGGACCAGCGCCAGCGCCGATGGGCCGAGCGAGCGGCGGCCGGCGTAGTCCTCGAAATCCTCGATCAGCTCGGCGAGATCGAGCGGCTCGTCCTCCTCGTCGGGCGCGATCAGTTCGAGCAGCAGCGCGCGCGCGACGTCGCCGGCCTCGAGCCCGACCTCCTCGGATTCGTAGCCGTAGAGCACCTCGACCTCGTCGGGATGCGGGCCGGGGCGGGTGAAGGCGATTTCGGCGGGCGCGCCGGCCTGGTTCATCAGCGCCAGCGCGACATGGGCCATCAGCTCGCCCAGCCGCGCGTCGGGGTCGCGCTCCAGATGCTCGAGCAGCGGCGCGCCGGTTTCGGTCACGGCCGAGGCCAGCCCCGGAAGCAGCTCGACCAGCGTCGGCAGAACCCTGTCCGCGACCTCGGAGACCGGCATGTCGGCGCGGCGGTGCAGATCCACCGTCAGCCGGATCAGCGGCCGCCGGGCGTAGACGTTCGGGCCGACGTAGACGGCGGTCGAGACGATTTCCATTGGGCCCCCCGGTGGCTGTTTCACGCGCGCTTCGCCGCCAGTCGTAACGCGCGGGCGCGGGCGCGGAAAGCGCCTTCGCCAGATCAGCGCATGTTGACCCGCAGCGCCGCCGCGGCGGCGAAGGGCGCGAGCGCCACGATCCCGAGGCTGAGCCCCGCCAGCAGCAGCAGCGGCGGGCCGGGCTCGCCGCCGGAGGCCGCCTCGGCGACGGTGCGCGCGCCGAAGATCAGGCTCGGCACATAGAGCGGCAGCACCAGCAGCGACAGCAGCAGCCCGCCGCGGCGCAGGCCGACGGTGACCGCGGCGCCGATCGCGCCGAGAAAGCTGAGGCCCGGGGTGCCGAGGGCGAGGCTGGCGACCAGCCAGGGATAGGCCGGGCCGGGCAGGCCGAGGGTGACGGCGAGCAGCGGGGCGGCGAGGACCAGCGGCAGGCCGGTGGTCAGCCAGTGCGCCAGCGCCTTGAGCGCCGCCAGCGCCTCCAGCGGCAGCGGGGCGAGCGCCATCACGTCGAGCGCGCCGTCCTCGGCGTCGGCCTGGAACAGCCGGTCGAGCGACAAGAGGCAGGCGAGCAGCGCCGCGATCCACAGCGCGCCGGGCGCGACCAGCGCCAGCACCTGCGGATCGGGGCCGACGCCGAGCGGGATCAGCAGCACGACGATCAGGAAAAACGCGAGCCCCAGCCCGCCGCCGCCGCCCGAGCGCAGCGCGAGCCGCAGCTCGCGCCGCAGCACCGCCGCCGCCGCCCTCACGCCATCGGTCCGGCGAGGAACGGGTCGGCGCGGCCGGCGGCGGGCGCGCGCCCGCCGCCGGCCGGGGTCGGGCGCAGGCGCAGTTCGGTCGCGCCGTCGAGGCCGAGGTCGACATGCGTGGCGATCACCGCCATGCCGCCGCCGGCGCAATGCGCCCGGACCAGCGCCGCGAGCCGCGCCGCCGCATCGGCGTCGAGCGAGACGGTCGGCTCGTCGAGCAGCCACAGCCGCCGCGGCGCCAGCGCCAGCCGCGCCAGCCCCAGCCGGCGCTTCTGCCCCGCCGACAGCGCCGCCGCCGGCCGGTCGGCCAGCGCCTCGAGCGCCAGCGCCGCCAGCGCCGCGCCGACGGCCGCGGGCGGCGCGCCGAACAGCGCCGCCCAGAACGCCAGGTTCTCGCCGGCGGTCAGCTGCGGCTTGATCGCGTCGAGATGGCCGGCGTAGGCGATACGCTCGGCCCAGCCGTCCGGGTCGTCGGCGAGCGCGAGCCCGTCCAGCGTCGCCGATCCGCGCGCGACCGGCAGCAGCCCCGCCAGCGCGCGCAGCAGCGTGGACTTGCCCGCGCCGTTGGGGCCGCGCAGCAGCAGCGCCGATCCGGGCGCCAGCGTGAAGCCGAGCGCGTCGAACACCGGTCGGCCGGATCGCTCGCAGGCGAGGTCGGTGACGCGCAGGCCCATGCCCCCGAATAGCGCATGGCGCCGGTCAGAGGAAGGCCGCCGCGCGGGCCTCCGCCCCGATGGCAGGACGGTATGCAATTGTATGCTTTTTGCGCCCGCGGGCCTTGTATGGGGGGGCGAATTGCGCCATATCCTGATCAGAGTTCCTCTCCAGCCAGCCGCCCGGAGGCCAGATGACCGTTTTCGTCGGAACCGATTCCGCACAGACCCGCCGCACGCTGACCGCAGGAGGCCAGGACTACGCCTATTACTCCATTGCGGCCGCCGAGGCCGCAGGATTGGGCGATTTCAGCCGCTTGCCGGCCTCGCTTAAGGTCGTGCTCGAGAACATGCTGCGCTTCGAGGACGACAAGACCGTCAGCCTCGACGACATCCGCGCCTTCGCGGAATGGGCGGCGCTCGGCGGCAGGAACCCGCGCGAGATCGCCTATCGCCCGGCGCGGGTGCTGATGCAGGACTTCACCGGCGTTCCGGCTGTGGTCGACCTTGCTGCGATGCGGGACGGCATCAAGGCGCTGGGCGGCGACGCGCAGAAGATCAACCCGCTGAACCCGGTCGATC
>CAYTMB010000338.1:0-3336 GCA_964438465.1 uncultured Rhodovulum sp.
CGGCGGCGTCGCGGGCGCGAACGCCCGAACCGCCCCGGGATGGACCTGGAACCGCGCCGGCGTCCGGGTGACGATCTCGCCGTCGGCGTTGACCGCGAGGGGCGAGCGGGTGGTGATCTCGAATTCGACGCCGCGGGCGGTGCGCACGTCGGTCCAGGCCCCATGCGCGCCCGACCGGAACGTGCGCAGCCCGAGCGCGAGCTTCCAGACGTCCTTCATCTCCAGGCTGTAGAGGTCGAGATGCCCGTCGTCGATCGCCGCATCCTCCTCGACGACGTTGCCGCCGCCGTAATGACGCCCGTTGCCGACGGCGATCTGCAGGCTCCTGACCCGCGTCGTCTCGCCGCCTTCGCTGATCCAGGCGCTGAACCGCCGCGCCCGGGCCAGCACCCGCATCGCGGCCAGCGCATACCCCGCGCGCCCCCAGCGCCGCTTCAGTTCGGGCGTCAGGCTGCGCGCGAGATCGACCGACAGTCCGATCGAGGCGACGTTGAAAAACGGATGCCCGTTGACCGATCCGATGTCGATCCGGCGCAGCGCCCCGGCCGCGATCACCTCCGCGGCGGCTTCGAGGTCGTCGGGGACGCCGAGGGTGCGGGCGAGGTCGTTGGCGGTGCCGAGCGGCAGCACGCCGAGCGGCAGCCCGGCCTCGAGGATCGCCGGCAAGGCGCGCATCAGCGTGCCGTCGCCGCCGCAGATCACCACGGCGTCGACCTCGCCGGCCCGGCGCAGGATGTCCGCGACGATCTCGCCCGGTCCGGAGAAAGTCTCGGCGACCACCTCGATCCCGGCCGCCCGCAGCCGCTCCTGCGCCGCGGCGACGCCCCCGGCCCCGCGCCGGGCGCCCGGATTGACCATCACCAGCGCGCGCCGCGGCGGCGCGGCCGCCGCCGGATCGGGCTGCGCCGGCATCGGCGCGGGATCGGAACTTGTGCTGCGCTGCGTCATGCCCCTCAAGTGCGCGCGCGGCGGCCGCGGTCAAGGGAGCCGGCCGCAATCGGCCGGCCGTCGGCGGATTTCAGTCGGAATAGCGGGCGTAGAGCCGGCACAGCCGGTCGGTTCCGGGGACGCCGTAGCGGGCGCGGAGCCGGTCGACCGGGCTGGCGCCGCCGGCGATCGCCGCGCGGAGCTGGTCGAGGAAATACTCCTCGTCCGAGATCGGATCGCCGGGAGCGGCGGTTTCGGCCCGGGCGATCAGGTCGAGCACGGCGGGGCGGATCGGGGTGCGTTGCGCGGCGTTGGCGGTCATCGGGGGTCTCCATGCGATGCGTTCACTATGCGCCGGGATTGGTTACCGGAGCGTGAGCGCTGCGTGACACGGCGGGTCGGCCCGCGCCGATGCCCGGCGCGGATCTGGCGACCGTCTGGATTTTACCTACATATCAATTGCTTGACTCCGGTCCCAACGCGGGACCGCTTCCGCCGCGCTCCCGGACCCCTTGCGGAGCCCTGCGCCTCCCGCCACAGTGCCGCACCACATGCAGCTCAGGCCGCGCCGATGCTCCAGGCACTGACCCTCCTCTTTCTGTGCCAGCTCGCCGGCGAGGTCGCCGTCCGCGCGGCCGGCCTCGCCTTTCCCGGCCCGGTGCTCGGCATGGCGCTGCTGATCGCCGGGCTCTTCGTCGCGGGCCGCACCGGCGCCGATCTCGACGGCGTCGCCGACGGCATCCTGAAGAACCTGTCGCTGCTGTTCGTGCCCGCCGCGGTCGGCGTGGTGCAGCAGGCCGGCCTGATCGCGGAGAACTGGGTGGCGATCTTCGTCGCCGTCGCCGCCTCGACGCTGCTGACGCTGGTCGTGACCGTGCTGACCTTCCGCGCCGTCGCGCGGCTCCAGGACCGGCGGCGGACATGAGCCACGCCATCGATCCGATCCAGCGCATCTGGGTCTACCTCGCCGAGACCCCGCTGCTGTGGCTCACCGCGACGCTGGTCGCCTACGTGATCGGCGACACCGTCTCGGCCCGGCTCGGCCGCCACCCGCTGGCCAACCCGGTCGTGCTCGCGGCGGGCCTGCTGATCGTCGTGCTGACCGTCACCGCCACACCCTATCCGGTCTATTTCGAGGGCGCGCAGTTCGTGCATTTCCTGCTCGGCCCGGCCACCGTCGCGCTCGGCGTGCCGCTGTGGCGCAACCGGGCGCAGGTGGCGGCGAACCTCGCGCCGATGTGCGCGGCGCTGTTCGCCGGCTCGCTCACCGCCATCGGCAGCGCCGCGGCGATCGGTTGGGCCTTCGGCGCGCCGGGGCCGATCATCGCCTCGCTCGCGGTCAAGTCGACCACGGCGCCGATCGCGATGGCGATCTCCGAGAGCCTCGGCGGCATCCCGGCGCTGGCGGCGGTGCTGGTGGTGATGACCGGCATCCTCGGCGCGGTGATCGTCACGCCCCTGATGAACGCGATGCGCATCACCGACTACGCCGCGCGCGGCTTCGCGGTCGGCGTCGCCTCGCACGGCATCGGCACCGCGCGCGCCTTCCAGGTCTCGGAGGAGGCCGGCGCCTTCGCCGGCGTCGCGATGGGGCTGAACGGCGCGCTCACCGCCACGGTGTTCCTGCTGCTGCCGCTGGCGTTCTGACGCGGGGCGCGCGATGATCTCGGAGGCGCACCGCTGCATCTTCGTGCATCAGCGCAAGAGCGCGGGCACCTCGGTCAAGGCGCTGTTTCCGGATGTCACGGGCGCGAATCGCGGCCGGTTCAACAACGGCATCCTGAACCCGGAGTGGAACCCGGAGACGCCGCCGGTGCGCGACCACTACAAGTTCACCGTGATCCGCAACCCCTGGGACCGCTTCGTCTCGGGCTGGAAATACTGCAAGTCGACCAAGCACCGCCCGATCCTCGACGTGATCGAGAACCTGCCGCGCCCGAGTCTCGCATCGAACCTGTTCGCCGCGGACGCCAGCGCGGCGGCGCGGTGGCACTACGGGCGCGAGATCCTGCGTCAGGCCAGGGACCGCGCCAAATACGCCCTGCGCGGCGCGGCGGGCCTGCGCGACAAGCCGCCGCAGCGGCCGGGCCACGAGTACCGCCATATCACGCGCCAGCAGCACGAGACCGTCATCTACCCGGACGGGACGCTGGCGGTCGACAAGGTGGTGTACTTCGAGGATCTGGAGGCCGGGCTGCGCGCGGTCTGCGCCGACATCGGCCTGCCCTTCGCAGGCCTGCCGGCGCAGCGGATCCGGCGCGCGGGCGACGACTACCGCCGCTATTTCGACGACCGCGCCCGCGCCGCCTTCGAGGTCGCCTTCAGGGGCGACATCGAAGCCTGGGGCTACGACTTCGACACCGGGCTGCCTGACCGGACAAGGTGGGGAAGCCGCGCAAGCTGACGATC
>CAYTMB010000339.1:0-3331 GCA_964438465.1 uncultured Rhodovulum sp.
CTGGCGATCAACGAGGTCTCGATCCTGCGCGCCGGGCCGCAGGCGGCCAAGCTGCGCATCCTGGTCGACGGCCGCGAGCGCATGGCCGAGCTGGTCGCCGACGGCGCGCTGGTCTGCACCCCGGCGGGCTCGACCGCCTACAACTATTCCGCCCATGGCCCGATCCTGCCGATCGGGGCCGACATCCTGGCGCTGACCCCGATGGCCGCGTTCCGGCCGCGGCGCTGGCGCGGCGCGCTGCTGCCGAAGGCGGCGCGGGTCGCCTTCGAGGTGCTCGAGGCCGACAAGCGGCCGGTCTCGGCGGTGGCCGACAGCTTCGAGGTGCGCGCGCCGGTCCGCATCGAGATCGCCTCGGTGCCCGACATCTCGCACCGCATCCTGTTCGACCCCGGCCACGGCCTGGAGGAGCGGCTGATCCGCGAGCAGTTCGCCTGATCCCGCGCCGCCCTGCCGGGCTTGCGCCCGGGCCTGCGCTGGGCCACCTAGGGACGTTGGCGCCGGAGGAGCGGACATGGCGATCTCGACCAAGCGGCAGCTGCAGTTCTGGGGCCTCGGCCTCGTGCTGTTCGTGCTGTTCATGTGGCTGCTCGGCGCGACGCTGCTGCCGTTCATCGCCGGCGCCGCGATCGCCTACCTGCTCGATCCGCTGGCCGACCGGCTGGAGCGGATGGGGCTGAGCCGGATGCTCGCCACCGCGCTCATCACCCTGAGCGTGATCCTGGTGTTCGTGGCGCTGCTGCTGCTGGCGGTGCCGGCGCTGATCAGCCAGGCGACGGCGCTGGTCGAGGCGGTGCCCGGCTACATCAACGCCACCCAGGAGTTCCTGATGCGCCGGTTCCCGGACCTGCGCTACGAGAACTCGGACCTGAGCCGCTCGGTCGCCAACGTTCAGGCGAAGATCAGCGAGAGCGGGCTGACGATGGTGAACACCGTGCTGGCCTCGTCGCTGCAGGTGCTCGACATCGTGATCATCATGCTGGTGACGCCGGTGGTGGCCTTCTACCTGCTGCTCGACTGGGACGGCTTCGTCGCCAAGATCGACAGCTGGCTGCCCCGGCGCAACGCCGCCACGGTGCGCCAGCTGGCGCAGGAGATCGACACGGTGCTGTCGGGCTTCGTGCGCGGCCAGTCGGCGGTCTGCCTGATCCTCGGCGGGTTCTACGCCATCGCGCTGATGATCGTCGGGCTGCCGTTCGGGTTCCTGGTCGGCATCCTCGCCGGGCTGATCTCGTTCATCCCCTTCGTCGGCTCGTTCGTCGGCGGCGTGCTGTCGATCGGCATCGCGATCTTCACCTTCTGGCAGGACCCGGTGTGGATCCTGGTGGTGGCGGGCATCTTCGGCTTCGGGCAGTTCGTCGAGGGCAACATCCTGTCGCCGAACCTGATCGGCAAGTCGGTCGGGCTGCATCCGGTGGTGCTGATCCTGGCGCTGTCGGTGTTCGGCGCGCTGTTCGGCTTCGCGGGCCTGCTGGTCGCGGTGCCGCTCGCGGCCGCGATGGGCGTGCTGGGCCGGTTCGCGGTGGAGAAATACCTGGCGAGCCCGCTCTACTCGGGGCTGTTGCCGGGCGCCGATCCCGTCGCGCCGCCGGGGGGCGAGGTGCGCCCGCCCGGCGTCGCGCCGGCGCCCACCAGGCTGATCCTGCCGTCGAGCGACGGCTGATGCCCGGCGCGCGCCACCAGCTCGCGCTCGACCTGCCGGCGCGCCCGGCGCTCGGTCGCGCCGATTTCATCGTGGCGCCGGCGAACCGGCTGGCGCTGGCGCTGGTGGACAGCTGGCCGGCATGGCCCGCCGGGCGGCTGGCGGTGGCGGGGCCGGCGGGGGCGGGCAAGTCGCATCTCGCGCATGTCTGGGCCGCGCGGTCCGGCGCGCGGCTGCTGCCCGCGGCGCGGCTGCCCGGGCTCGATCCGCTCGACTGGCCGGGCGACGCGGCGCTGGTCGTCGAGGACGCCGACCGGCTGGACGCGCTCGGCCCGGCCCCGGCGCGCGCCGCCGAGGAGGCGCTGTTCCATCTGTGCAACCGGCTGAGCGCGGGCGGCGGCTCGCTGATGGTTTCGGGCCGCAGCGCGCCGGCGTTCTGGCCGCTGCGGCTGCCCGATCTCGCGAGCCGGCTGGCCGTGGCGCCGGTGGCGGCGCTGGAGCCGCCGGACGACGCGCTGCTGGCCGCGGTGCTGGTCAAGCTCTTCGCCGACCGCGGCATCGGCGTCGGGCCGGAGCTGATCCGCTATCTGCTGGCGCGGATGGACCGCTCGTTCGAGGCGGCCGAGCGGCTGGTGGCGCGGCTCGACCGCGAGGGCCTCGCCCGGGGCGGGCCGGTGGGCGTCCGCCTCGCCGCCGAGGTCCTGGCCGACGATGCGGAGGCGGGCTGATGCCGCCGAAGGGCTCCCCGGATCTGTCCGCCATCGTCGCGGAGATCCACGCGAAGCTGGCGCCGCGGTTCGGCGAGGGCAAGGTCGCGGACTACATCCCGCCGCTGGCGCATGTCGATCCGAAGCAGTTCGGCCTCGCCGTGGTCACGGTCGACGGCGCGGTGCATGTCGCGGGCGACGCCGACACGCCGTTCTCGATCCAGAGCATCTCCAAGGTGTTCCTGCTGACGCTGGCGCTGGGGCGACACGGCGAAGCGGTGTGGAGCCGGGTCGGGCGCGAGCCGTCGGGCGATCCGTTCAACTCGATCGTCCAGCTCGAGCACGAGCAGGGCAAGCCGCGCAATCCGTTCATCAACGCCGGCGCCATCGTGGTCACCGACATGGTGCTGGCCGGGCACAGCCCGCGCGAGGCGATCGCCGAGGCGCTGCGCTTCGTGCGCGACATCGCGGACACCGGCGACGTGGTGATCGACAAGGCGGTCGCGCGCGCCGAGGCCGCCACCGGCGACCGCAACTATGCGCTGGCGCATTTCATGCACGGCTTCGGCCGGCTGAAACACCCGGTCGACCATGTGCTCGGGGTCTACTTCCACCAGTGCGCCATCGCGATGTCCTGCCGCCAGGTGGCGCGGGCGGGGCTCTATCTCGCCGCCGGCGGGCTCGATCCGCTGACCGGCGCCCGGGTGGTCGCCGCGGCGCGCGCCCGGCGCATCAACGCGGTGATGCTGACCTGCGGCCACTACGACGGCTCGGGCGATTTCGCCTTCCACGTCGGCCTGCCGGGCAAGAGCGGGGTGGGCGGCGGCATCCTCGCCGTGGCGCCCGGCCGCGCGGCGGTCTGCGTCTGGTCGCCGGGCCTGAACGCGGTGGGCAACTCGCTGCTCGGCTCCGAGGCGCTGGCGATGCTGAGCGCGCGCGCGGGCTGGTCGATCTTCGGCGGTTGAGCTTGCGCGCGTCCGGCGAG
>CAYTMB010000340.1:0-3320 GCA_964438465.1 uncultured Rhodovulum sp.
GCGCAGGGGCTGGCTGACCACTTCGTCGGTGAACACCTCGAAGGCGGCGAGATGCGATGTTCCGAAGCTGGTCGACAGCGCGACGTCGGTGGCGTCGCGTCCGGTCGCCATCAGGATGCGACCGATCCGCGGCGTGTTGTGGCGCGCGTCGAACGTCCACCAGCGCCCGCCGAGAAAAACCTCGAACCAGGCGCTGAAGTCCATCGGATACGGGACGGGCGGAATGCCGATGTCGCCGAGATAGCCGGTGCAGTACCGCGCCGGAATGTTCATGCAGCGGCACAATGCGACCGCGAGATGAGCGAAGTCGCGACACACTCCCGCACGATCGACGAAGGCGCCATGCGCGGTGCGCATCGGACTGGCCCGTGCGTAGTCGAACGTGATGCGATCGTGCACGAAATCGCAGATCGCCTGGACGCGGCGCCAGCCCGGCGGGGTGTTCGCGAACTGCGACCAGGCGAAATCCGCAAGCAGATCGGTGTCGCAGTATCGGCTGCCGAGAAGATAGACCACCGTATCATGCGGCAGGGCGGCGACGTCGTGCTGTTCGGCGGAGAGGCCGACTGCATCGGGCTCGCCGCTGTCGAAGATCTCGAAATCGGTCGAAACAGTGATCCGGCCCGGCGGCGCCACGATGCGGGTGCAGACGTTGCCGAAGGCGTCGAGGTATCTTTCGCTTTCGACCGGCCGGTCGAAAACCAGCGAGTGCTCCGTCACCAGATCGTCCTTGCGGGACGGGTGGATATCCAGGGCGAAAAGCATCGGCGTGGGCGCCGTGCTTTCGTAGGTCAGATTGAACCCGGCTCGTATCAGCATCAGCCCCCGTCTCCTGCAAAGGGTTGGCCCGCCCAGATCGGCGTCGGCAACTGAACGCGACACTCAGCAGGCGGTTCCCATACGATCCGGACCTGGCCGCATCGGCGCCGGCGCTATGGCCCCGGCTTGCCGTAGCCGAAATGCTCCGGCGCGTCCTCCGGGGCGTCGTCCTGGACCTCCGCGCCCATCTCCAAGGCGTGGATCGCGCCGAGGACCGCATTCCGCCGGTCCTCGTCCGACCCGGACTGTGCGAGGCGCGCCTGCCACTCCTGCAGCACCGCCAGCCGCTCCTCGTAGGCGAGATCGGTGCGATCAACCACCTGCATCGGGTTTTCGAAACCCATGAAGGGAAGAAACTGCGGGTCCGGCATCTGCTGGCCTCCGTTCGATTGGTATACGCCCGAATCCAGAACGTGCGGGGACGGTCCCGGTTCCGACCGGCGATGCCGGTTGCATTCGGGCGCATCCGGCGGCAGGTTCCCGTCTCGGCTGGCGCGGGGAGGCGAGGCGGTGAAGACGGTGCTGGTGGCGAACCGAAAGGGCGGCTGCGGCAAGACGATGGTCGCCATCACCCTTGCCGCGGCCCTGGCGGCGCGCGGGCACAGCGTGGCGCTCGCCGACGCCGATCCGCAGAAGTCCGCCCTGCGCTGGCTCAAGCAGCGCCCGCCGGTGGCCGCGGCGATCCGGGCGCTGGACTGGAGCCATCCCGGCGAGATCGGCGACGCGCCCAAGCGGATCGACTGGCTGGTGATCGATGCGCCGGGCGCGCTCGCCGGAGGAAAGGCGGAGGCGCTCATCGCGGAAGCCGAAGCGGTGATAACCCCCGTGCTCCCGTCCTACTTCGACGCCGATTCGACGAAGCGGTTCCTGCGCGACATCGAGGCCGTCAAGCGGGTGCGCAAGGGCAAGGTCGGCGTGCATCTGCTGGCCAACCGGGTCCGCGCCCAGGGAAGGGCGACCGAGCGCCTGCGCGACTTCTTCGAGAAGCTCGGACAGACGCCGCTCGCCTGGATCACCGAACGCGCCATCTACGCCGAACTGGCCGAGCAGGGGCTGGCGATCTTCGATCGGCCGCAGCGGTCATTCGCGCCGATCAAGGCGCAGTGGGCGCCGGTGATGGCGGCCCTCGACTGAGCCTGCGCCCGGTCCGGCGCGGGCGCATTCGAGCCGGGGCGCGGCCTCGGCGGGAAGTTCGCCCCCTTGCGTTCGCGCCGCAGGTCCATAGTCTCGCGCGGAACAATCGGGAGGACGCTTGTGGATCTGGGGATTCGCGGCCGCCGCGCCATCGTCTGCGCGGCGTCGAAGGGACTGGGGCGCGGCTGCGCCGAGGCGCTGGCCGCCGCGGGCGCCGATCTGGTGATCAACGCCCGCGGCGGGGCGGCGCTGGAAGCGACGGCGGCCGAGATCCGCGCGCGGCACGGGGTTTCGGTGACCGCCGTCGCCGCTGACATCACGACGCCCGACGGCCGCGCCGCGGTGCTGGCGGCCGGCGCGGAGACCGACATCCTCGTGACGAACGCCGGCGGCCCGCCGCCCGGGCTGTGGTCGGACTGGGACCGCGACGATTTCATCCGCGCGCTCGACGCCAACATGCTGACGCCGATCGCCCTGATGCAGGCGACGCTTCCCGGGATGATGGCGCGGGGCTGGGGCCGGGTGGTCAACATCACCTCGCAATCGGTCAAGGCGCCGATCCCGGCGCTCGGTCTGTCGAACGCCGCGCGGACCGGGCTGACCGGCTTCGTCGCCGGAACCAGCCGGCAGGTCGCGTCGCGGGGCGTCACGATCAACAACCTGCTGCCCGGCATCCACGCCACCGACCGGGCGGAATCGCTCGACGCCGGCGTGGTGCGCGCCGAGGGGATCACGCTCGAGGAGGCGAGGGCCCGCCGCGCAGCGACCATTCCGGCGCGGCGCTATGGAACCCCGGAGGAGTTCGGGGCCGCCTGCGCCTTCCTCTGCTCGGTCCATGCCGGGTTCATCGTCGGGCAGAACCTGCTGCTCGACGGCGGCGCCACCAACGCGACCTTCTGACGGCCCGATCCTCAAGGCGACGATCCCCGGGGCGTTCCTGCCGCCAACCGGCACGCCGCTGTGGCTCTCGATGCGCCGGGACCGCCGCTTCGTCTTTCCCTGCGGGGTCCGGAGCGCGCTCGCCGACCCCTATTTTTCGTGAACGCGACCGCGCTGCGGCGGTTTGGGGTTTGATAAGGCCCGCAAGACACCATATGTCAAGGCTCGGGCCGGGGCAGGCCGTGACAGCCGTCGCCCGCTTCCTCGGCCATTGATGGGAGAAGACGCATGTTCAACAACATCGGTCCCGCCGGCCTGCTGCTGATCGCGGTTGTGGTGCTGGTGCTCTTCGGCCGCGGCAAGATCGCGGGCCTCATGGGCGAGGTCGGCAAGGGCATCACCAGCTTCAAGCGCGGCATCAAGGAAGGCTCCGACGAGATCGAGAACGCCTCGCGCAACGCCGCCGCCGAAGCGGCGCGCGACGTGAC
>CAYTMB010000341.1:0-3300 GCA_964438465.1 uncultured Rhodovulum sp.
CTCAGAAGCGGTCGAGCAGGCGGCGCAGGTAGTCGAGTTCGAGCCGCGGGCGGGCCTGGTCGCCGGAGCGGCGGCGGATCTCGTCGAGCAGGCCGCGGGCGCGCGCGGCGGCGTCCGCGTCGGGCAGCATGCGTTCGTTGGTTCCGAGCGCGCCCTGGGCGCCGAACGGCCGGCCGAGCGGGTCGTTGCGGCCGCCGGCGGAGGCTTCGCCCTCGGCGCCGGGTTCGCCGCCGCGCGGCCCGGACTCGGCCCGGCGCATGTCCTCGGCCATCTCGCGCAGACCTTCGCGCAGGTTGTCGATCGCCTCGGCCTGGCGGTCGAGCGCCCCGGCGGTGTCGCCGCCGCGCAGATCCTCGCCGGCCTCGCCCATGTTGCGTTCGGCGTCGCGCAGCGCCTGGCGCGCGGCCTCGCCGGCCTCGCCGGGCAGGCCGCCCTGCAGCTGGTCGAGCAGCTCGCGCAGCGCCTCCTGGCGGTCGGCGAGGCGTTCGGAGGTGGAGGGGCCCTCCGGCCCCGACCCGCCCTCGCCCTGCGGCCGGCCGTCGCCCGGCCCGCCCTGGCCGAGTTGCTGGCCGCGCCCCTCGCGGAACTGGCGCTGGAGCTCCTGGAAGCTGTCGTCGGCGAGGTCCTGCTGCTCGCGCAGCGTGTCGCCGAGGTCCTGCATCGACTGCTCGCCCTCGCCGCCCTGCCCCTGCCCGCCCTGGCCCTGGCCGCCCTCGGCCAGCTGCATCTCCATGTTTTCGAGCAGCTGCTGGAGCATCTCGAGCAACGCCTCGGCCTCGGCGCGGCGGCCCTGTTCGCTGAGCTCCTGGATGCGGTCCATCAGCTCCTGGATCTGGTCCTGGGTCATGGTCTGGCCCGGGGGCGGCGAACCTTCGGCCTGCTGGCGTTCGCCGTTGCGGATCGCCTCTTCGGCGAGCTGGCGCATGTAGTCGCGCGTCGCCTGGCGCAGTTCGTCCATCAGCTGGGCGATTTCCTCGTCCGAGGCGTCGCCGCGGAGCGCCTGCTGCAGCCGCTCCTTGGCGCGGGCCAGCCGCTCGGCGGCGTCGCTGAGGCTGCCCTCCTCGAGCAGGAGCGCGGCCTGCCACAGCATCTCGGCGACGTCCTCGATCTGCGCGGCCGGCTCGGTCAGGGCCCGGGCGGCGTCGAGCCGGCGGATCGCGATGCGGGTGGCGAGATAGGCGCGTTCGCTGCCGAAGACGCCCTCGGGCAGGAAGGTGACCGCGCGCAGCACCCGGGCCACGCGCGCGGCGTTCGCCACGGACCACAGCAGGTCGCGGCGCTGCTCGATCAGCGCCGCCGCGACCGGGTTGTAGAAGCGCCGCCCCGGCAGGATGGCGGTGATCCCCTCCTGCGCGCCGGTCTGGCCCAGCGCATCCTCGGCGGTCAGCGCGACGGTGACCGGCAGGCCGGCCCAGGGATGTTTGGAGAAGTCCTCGACCAGGGTCTCGGCCACCGCGGTGGCGCCGCCCGACAGCGGCAGCGGCAGGTCGATCGCCAGCGGGTCGCGCGGGGCGGGCGCGACCGCGAGGCCGTAGCGGCGGTCGACCGCCCCGAGGTCGAGCGCGACCAGCGCGCGCGCGGCCGTGACGCCGTGGTCGTCGCGCGCGACATAGGCGAGCTGGGTCTCGCCGGTCGGGGCGCGGGTGATCGGCTCGTCGAGCTCGATCTCGGGCGGCGCGTCGGGCTGCATCGCGAAGGTCCAGGCCCCGAGTTCGGTCCCGCCCTCGCCGAGGGCGACCTCGCCGCTGCGGGCGACTTCGAACTGCGCGACGGCGATTCCGTCCGCGGCCGCGGCGAGCGGAGGCGGCGCGCCGCCGCTGACGGTTTCGGCCAGCGCGAAGCGTTCGGCGTCGCCGTAGACCCGCACGGTGACGACCGAGCCCTGCGGCACGCCCACCGCCGGCTCCGGCGGCACTTCGGGCAGGTAGAGCGTCGGTCTGCCGGTATAGGCCGGCGGTTCGGCCCAGGCCTCGAAGCTCGGGCCGGTGGCGACCGCGGCGGCGCCCGAGGGCGCCAGCGCCTGGCCGAGCCCCGCCACCGCGTCGCCGCGGGCGAAGATCGCCGCGGCGATCAGCGCCACCAGCGCCATCAGCCGCAGCGCCCAGGGGTCCTCGCGCGACAGCCGCAGGTCGGGCAGCGCCGCCCGCGCCGCGGCGGCGCGCCGGCGCATCCGCACCACATGCGCGTTCCAGACCGCCAGCGTTCCCGCATCGTCGCGGCCGAGCGCCGGGCGGTCGGCCATCGCCGCCAGCGGACGGCCCGGCAGATCGTCGTCGATGCGGTTGCGCGCCTCGGTCAGCGACGGCCAGCGGAAGCGCAGCAGGCCGCGGAGGCCGAGCGCGAGCGCCGCGAGGCCGGCGAGCGCAAGTCCGCCGACCAGCGCGTCGCGCGGGGCGGCCTCCGCCGCGCCGAAGGCGAGCGCGGCCCAGCTCGCGGCCAGCAGCGCGCCGAGCGGCCAGAACGCGCGCAGCCCGCGTTCGAGGATCATTCCCGCGCGGGTGCGGCGGATCGCGGCGTCGATGCGGTCGCGGACGCGGCGCGACTTGCGCTTTGCGGTGGTCGCGGGCGGCGCTACGGGGCGGTCTTGGGGAGAGGCGTCCGGTCGATCCATGCAGGGATGGTATCGCGATTGAGGATTTCGTCAAAGCTCGGACGCGCCCGCACGACGTCGAAGTGATCGCCCGACACCAGCACCTCGGGCGCGAGCGGCCGGGTGTTGTATTCCGAGGCCATCACGGCGCCATAGGCGCCGGCCGAGCGGAAGGCCACGAGATCGCCGGCCGCGAGCGTCGGCAGGGCGCGGGCGCGCGCGAAGGTGTCGCCGGTCTCGCAGACCGGGCCGACGACGTCGTAGGTCGCCACGGCGGCGCCCGGCGCGGGCTCGACCACCGGCGCGATGTCGTGCCAGGCCTCGTACATCGCCGGGCGGATCAGGTCGTTCATCGCGGCGTCGAGGATGAGGAAGTCGCGGTCCTCGCCCCGCTTGACGTAGATCACCTCGGACAGCAGCACGCCGGCGTTGCCGGCGATCAGCCGGCCGGGCTCGATCTCGATCTCGCAGCCGAGATGGCCCACGGTGCGACGGATGACCTCGCCGTAGTCGAACGGCAGCGGCGGCCCCTCGTTGCTGCCCCGGTAGGGGATGCCGAGGCCGCCGCCGAGGTCGAGGCGGCGGATGTCGTGGCCGTCGGCGCGTAAGGTCGCGGTCAGTTCGGCGACCCTGGCGAAGGCGTCCTCGAACGGCGCGAGCTCGGTGAGCTGGCTGCCGATATGGACGTCGACGCCGACCACCTCGATCCC
>CAYTMB010000342.1:0-3294 GCA_964438465.1 uncultured Rhodovulum sp.
GAGCACATGAAGCGCTACACCACGCTCGGCATGGCCACCGACCAGGGCAAGACCGGCGGCGTCGCCGGCATCGCCGTGCTCGCCGCCCTGACCGGCCGCGGCGTCGCCGAGACCGGCGTCACCACCTTCCGCCCGCCCTACACCGCGATCCCGATCGCCGCGCTCGGCGCCGGCGGGATGGGCGCCGGCTTCGCGCCGCAGCGCTTCACCCCGACCCACGACGCCATCACCGCCCGCGGCGCGCCGATGATCGAGGCCGGGCTGTGGTACCGCCCCAGCTACTTCCCCGCCCCCGGCGAGACCACATGGCGCGAGGCCTGCGACCGCGAGGTGCGGATGGTCCGAACGACGGTCGGCGTCTGCGACGTCTCCACCCTGGGCAAGATCGACGTGCAGGGACCCGACGCCGCCGTATTCCTCGACCGCATCTACGCCAACACCATCTCGACGCTGCCGGTCGGCAGGGTCCGCTACGGGCTGATGCTGCGCGAGGACGGCTTCGTGATGGACGACGGCACCGTCGCCCGCCTCGGCGAGACGCAGTTCCTCGTCACCACGACCACCGCCGCCGCCGGGCAGGTGATGGCGCATCTCGAATTCGCCCAGCAATGCCTCTGGCCCGAGCTCGACGTCGCAACGATCTCGGTGACCGACCACTGGGCGCAGATCGCCGTCGCCGGCCCGAAGTCGCGCGACCTCGTCAACGCCGTGCTCGACCGGCCCATCGACGACGCCGGCTTCCCCTTCATGGCCTGCGGCCCCGCGCGCATCGCCGGCGTCGACGGCCGCCTGTTCCGCATCTCCTTCTCCGGCGAGCACGCCTACGAACTCGCCGTTCCCGCCCGCTGGGGCGTGGCGCTGTTCGACCTGCTGGTCGAGCGCGCCGAGGCGCTCGGCGGCGGCCCCTACGGCATGGAGGCGCTGAACGCGCTGCGCATCGAGAAGGGCCTGCTCACCCACGCCGAGCTGCACGGCCGCACCACCGCCTTCGACCTCGGCCTCGGCCGCATGGTCGCGGGACGCAAGGACTGCATCGGCAAGACCGCCTCCCAGCGCCCCGGCCTGACCGGCCCCGAGCGCGAGCGGCTCGTCGGGCTGCGCGCCCTCGATCCCGCCGCGCGGCTCGTCCCCGGCGCGCATGTGTTCGTCCCCGGCGCGGCGGCGACACCGGCCGACGACCAGGGCTATCTGACCTCGGCCTGCTTCTCGCCGATGCTCGGCTGCGACATTGCGCTCGGCTTCCTGCGCAACGGCCCCGAGCGCATCGGCGAGACGGTGCGCGCGGTCTGCCTGCTGCGCGGGCTGGACACCGCCTGCGAGATCGTGGCGCCGGCCTTCGTCGATCCCGAGGGAGGCCGCCTGCGTGGCTGACCTCACCCCCCGCCCCGCCCTCGCCGGGCTCCACCTGCCGCAGATCGCCGGCGGCGTCGCGCTCGCCGCCGCGGCCGAGGCGCCGATGCTGTCGATCGCGCCGTTCCGCGGCCGCGCGGCGGCGCTGGCCGGGCCGCTCGGGGCCGCCCTGCCCGATCCCGGCCGCCTCGTCGCGCTCGACGACGGCTCCGAGCTGATCTGGGCCGGGCTCGACCTGTGGCTGCTGCGCGGTCCGGCCGCGACCCCGGCGCTGGCCGAGCGGCTGGCGGATCTGGCCGCCGTCACCGACCAGTCCGACGGCTGGACGGCGCTCGCGCTGACCGGGACCGGCGCCGCGGCGGTCCTCGCCCGCCTCGCGCCGCTCGACCTCGCCGCGGCGGCGTTTCCCCCCGGCTCGGCCGCGCGCACCGAGCTGCGCCACATGATGTGCGCGATCCTCGCGCGCGAGGGCGGCTTCGAGCTGCTGGTGATGCGCTCCTTCACGGAGACCGCCGCCCGCGAGATCGCCCATGCGATGCGCGCGGTCGCCGCCCGCACCGCGCTGGCCTGAAGCCCCGGCGCGGTCCCCGCCGCGCCGTTTACGATGCCTTGACGATTCAGTTATGCAGCGACTCCAGTGACTTGACCCAATATTCACGGTGAATGCCCGCCCTCGCGGCGCCGTCCGCCCCGCATTGACACCGCCGCTCCAGCCGCTATAAGCCGCGCTTCCTCGGCCCGTTTGGGGCGGAGGGGTATTGGCGTCCGTGGCCCCCGCAAGGGGGATCCTGTCGGCCGGGGCGACCCGGCAAAGGAGGGCGCCGGCGATATTGAGACGACAGAGAAGGACCAACCACAGTGACCAAGCGCACGTCCGCGAAGTACAAGATCGACCGCCGCATGGGCGAGAACATCTGGGGCCGCCCGAAGTCCCCGGTGAACCGCCGCGAATACGGCCCCGGCCAGCACGGCCAGCGCCGCAAGAACAAGATCTCCGACTTCGGCACCCAGCTCCGCGCCAAGCAGAAGCTCAAGGGCTACTACGGCGACCTCACCGAGAAGCAGTTCCGCCGGATCTACGCCGAGGCCGAGCGCCTGCGCGGCGACACCGGCGAGAACCTGATCGGCCTCTTGGAGCGCCGGCTCGACGCGGTGGTCTACCGCGCCAAGTTCGTGCCCACCGTCTTCGCCGCCCGCCAGTTCGTCAACCACGGCCATGTCACCGTGAACGGCAAGCGCGTCAACATCGCCTCCTACCAGATCCAGGAGGGCGACGTCGTCCAGGTCCGCGAGAAGTCGCGCCAGATGGCGCTGGTGCTCGAGGCCATCGGCAGCCCGGAGCGCGACCTGCCGGAATACCTCTCGGTCGACCACTCCAAGCTCACCGCCGAATTCGTGCGCGCGCCGTCGCTGTCGGACGTGCCCTATCCGGTGCTGATGGAGCCGAACCTCGTGGTCGAGTACTACGCCAAGAACTGATCCGGGTCCGGGCCGCGGCCCGGTCCCGCCCCGGCCGCGGCGAGGGCGATCTCCGAGCGAAGGTCCGTCCCCCGCGGCGGACCTTTCGCTTTCTGGAGACACGCCGATGCCCGCCTACCGGTCCCGCACCACCACCCACGGACGCAACATGGCCGGGGCGCGCGGCCTCTGGCGCGCCACCGGCATGAAGGACGAGGACTTCGGCAAGCCGATCATCGCCGTGGTCAACTCCTTCACCCAGTTCGTGCCCGGCCATGTCCACCTCAAGGACCTCGGCCAGCTCGTCGCGCGCGAGATCGAGGCGGCCGGCGGCGTGGCGAAGGAGTTCAACACCATCGCCGTCGACGACGGCATCGCGATGGGCCATGACGGCATGCTCTACTCGCTGCCCTCGCGCGAGCTGATCGCCGACAGCGTCGAATACATGGTCAACGCCCATTGCGCCGACGCGATGGTCTGCATCTC
>CAYTMB010000343.1:0-3291 GCA_964438465.1 uncultured Rhodovulum sp.
GGAACAGCGCCTCGAGCGGCGAGCCGCTGCGCCCCAGCGTGCCGCTGATCAGCACCGAGCCCGGCTGGTCGGTGAACGGCTTCACCCGCAGGTCGGCGAGCTCCGCCGCCCAGGCGTCGAGCGTCCGCGCCTGCAGCACCTCCAGCAGCGCCGCTTCCCCGACCGGCGCCGCCGGCCCGGCGCCGATCACCCGCGCGCCCTCCGCCGACGCCCGCTCGATCGCCGCCCGCGCGCCGCCGCCGCTCGCCGCGGCCCAGCCGGCGGCGGTGAAGAGCCCCGGGATCGCCTGCCCGAGCGGCCGGCCGGAGCGGCGCACCACCACCGTGGCGAGATCCGGCACCTCGGCGGGCGACCAGCCCGCCAGCGCCCGGATCCCCGGATCCCGCGCCAGCTCGAGAAAGGCGAACTCCGCCGGATCCCCCTCGGCGGCGATGCCGCGCGCCTGCGCCACCAGCTCGGCGTCCGGCGCGGCAAGCCCGGCCGGCGGGCCGGAGAGCGCTCCGGCGTGCGGCGCCAGCCGCGCCAGCGCCGGGTCCTCCGCGCCGCGCGCCGCCAGCCAGCCGGCGACGAAGCCCGGCTGCCACGGCGCCTCGCCGTCGAGGATCGCCAGCGTCCGCAGCGCGTCGTAGAGCGGCAGCGACCCGCCCTCGGTGGCGAAGGCCGCCGCCAGCGCCTCGCCGAGCGGCCCCGGCATGAGCGCGTCCACCGCCGCCGCGTAGCGCCGCCCAGCCGCCGCCGCCGGGCCGAAGCGCCCGAGACGGCCCGCGAGCCCGACGGGCGAGTCCGCCGCCCCCGCCGCGACCTCCGCCGCCGCCGCCGCCACGAGGTCGAGCTCCCGCGCCGCCGCCGCCGGCCCGCCGGACCCGGCGGCGGCCACCGCCTCTGGCCCCGGCATCCCCGCCAGCAGCCGCGCCGAGTACCGCCACTCGACCCACCCCGCCCAGGCCACGAGCCCCAGCAGCAGGACGACCGGCACGACGAAGCCCCACCTGACGCCGCGGCCTTCGCGCGGCGCCGGCGCGGCCCCCACCGCCTCCTCGCAGTGGCGCAGGAACCGCGCGAGGTCGCGCCGGGCGCCGCCCGCCCTCTCGGCGGCGGCCCGGCGGCCGGCCAGCGCCGCGGCGTCGGGCTCGGCGACCCCGGGCAGCGCCTTGCGGCGGGCCGCGGCCCAGCGGTCGGCCGGCAGCGCCGGATTGCCGGTCACCCGGGCCTCGAAGACCGCCAGCAGGGCGTCGCGCGCCTCGCCCACCTGGTCGCGCGGCACCCCGGCCCGGAGCGCCGCGGTCTCGAACGCCTCGGCCCGGCGGCGCACCTCGGCGGCGAGCGCCGCGGCGTTCGGCCGCGGATCCCGCGCCGCCGACGCCGCCAGCGCCAGCAGCGGCCCGGCGAGGCCGGCGAAGACGTCCGCCCGCCCCGCCGCAGCGGCGCCCGGCGGCCGGACGATGGTTCGCGGGTCGCGGCCGGGCGTCTCGGCCATCGCTCACATCCGGCCGTCGGCGACCCACTGGCGGAGCAGCGCCTCGCCGACCTCGAAGTGCATCGAGTCCTCGCGCCCGTAGCCCGCGCCCCAGTACCAGCCGGCGTCGTTGAAGAACTCCGCCAGCACCACCAGCCCGAACTGGGTGGCGCTGTCGCCCATCGCGTCGAGGTTGCCGCTCAGCGTCAGGTCCACCGCCGCGCCCCAGGCGTGCGACGACACCGTACCCGGCGCGCCGCGGACGTGGCGCACGCAGAGCGCGCCGGCGGTGCCGAGCGCGGCATGGATCTCCGGCTCCTCGGCCTCGAGCCGCGCCATCACCTGCTGGAATGAGTCGAGCGCCGGGCGCAGCATGGTCAGCCGGAAGCTGCCGACCTGGCGCGTCTCCAGCGCCGCGATCAGCCGCGGGTTGGTCACCGGCTGGCACTCGGTGCTGTAGCTCTGCCGCGGCTCGCCGAGCAGCTCGCGCAGGAGCTGCGGCGTCGGCCGGACGATCCCCCGGTTGAAGCGCGCCGGGGCGATGCCCAGCGGGTCGACCAGGCCCTCGTCGTCCGGCGCGGCCGCGGTGCCGCCGAACTGGTCGGCGGGCAGCGCCGCGAGGTCCGGCACCGGCACCGCCGCCGGCGGCGCGGCCGCCAGCCGCTCGGCCAGGGCGTCGCGGTCGCGGCGGAGCGCCGCGACGCCGGCCTCGAGCTCGCCGATGCGCCGGTCGCGCTCCGCCGCCTCGCGCTCGAGCCGCGCCAGCCCGGCCTCGGTGGCGGTGTCGCCGGCGCCCCGCAGCACCTCGCCCACCAGCGCGAAGACCACCGCCGCCAGCACCAGGCTCGCGCCGATCACCGCCGCGCCGAGCAGCCCCGTCCCCTTCACGGCGCGCCGCCGATCCGCACCACCACCGCCGAGACGTTGTCCGGCGCCCCCGCCGCCAGCGCCGCCTCCACCAGCCCCCGGCACGCCGCCTCCGGCTCCGGCGCCGCGGCGAGGATCCCGGCGATCCCGGGCTCCGGGACGCAGCGCGTCAGCCCGTCCGAGCAGAGCAGCAGCACGTCGCCCGGCGCCAGATCCGCCTCCGCGAAGCTCGGATCCGCGCGGTCGCCGGCGCCGACCGCACGGGTCACCACATGCCCCTGCGGGTGGTGCTCGGCCTCGGCCTCGGTGAGCTCGCCGCCGTCGACGAGCTCCTGCACCAGCGAATGGTCCCGCGTCAGCCGCTCCAGCCGGCCGTCGCGCAGCCGGTAGCCGCGGCTGTCGCCGGCCCAGCCGAGCGTCGCCCGGCGGCCGTCGACCAGCGCCGCCACCACCGTGGCGCCGATCGCCCCGAGGCCGTCGGCCGCGGCGCGGCGCCGGACCGCGGCATCGGCGGCGTCGAAGCCCTGCGCGAGCAGCGTCCGCCCGGGGCCGGCGTGGGGCAGCCCCGCGAAGGCCTCGATGACCAGGTCGGCGGCGAGGTCGCCGTGGCCGTGGCCGCCCATGCCGTCGGCCACCACCCAGAGCGCGCCGGAAGGGTCGAGAAGGATCGCGTCCTCGTTGAGCCGCCTGACCCGGCCGCGGTGGCTCAGCCCGGCGCCGTGGGCGGCCAACCGCCCGGGCGGCACCTGGGTGTCGGGGCTGGTCATCGCCGCGCCGTCCGGCCAGCCGCTTGCCACATGCCGCGCGTCCCCGGTGGAAATCTGCGTGCCGGCCGCATGGTATATGACAATCGGTGCCGGCAAAACATCGTTGATCGGGCGCTTGCGCACCCGGCCGACGGGCCCATCCCGGCCCCGCGCGGTGTTGCGTTAACCTTCGACCCGGCGTCCAAAAACGTATTGCCACTT
>CAYTMB010000344.1:0-3290 GCA_964438465.1 uncultured Rhodovulum sp.
CGCCATCGGCGCTTCTCGCGGTCGATCCGCCGGAACAGCCGGCTGCGGTCCTCGTCGTCGTAGTTCGGCGCGAGCCGGGCGCCGTCGATCGCCCGCGAGCGGTAGAAGTTCGGCGTGGCGTTCACGTCGCGCATGTCGACATGGAACACCGGACAGGCGGCGGAGGCCTGCGGCGGCACGATCCAGGGCCAGACCCCGGACGGCTCGCGACCCTGGGCGCGTTCGCGCTGGGCGAAGGTCATGTAGCGCCGGCTCTCGCTGTGGTGGTCGGTCATCGTCACGCCCGCCGCCTCGAAGGACGACAGCACCGCCTGGTTCAGCTCGGTCAGCGCCCGGTCGCGCCAGAACTCGGGCCCGGGGGCCTCGGGATCGTCGCCGAGCGCGCGGGCGACCTGCGGCAACAGGTCGTAGCGGTTCTCGTCGGCGAAATTGCGCGAGGCGATCTCGGTGCACATGTAGAAGCCGTTGAACGGCGCGCAGGGGTAGTCGACGCCGCCGATGGTCAGGATCATGTCGCTGACGCAAGGCACGGCGTACCAGCGCAGGCCCAGCTCGGCGATCGCCGGGATCTTCGGATGGGCGATCGGGATCTCGCGCACGACGTCGCGGGGGATCTCGTAGAGCAGGCGGCCGCCCTTCGGCTCGCGGATCACCATCGGCAGCAGGTCGAACGCGCCGCGCGGCTCCGGCGGGATCCAGCCGCGCCCGATCGCCGCGCGGGTCGCCTCGATGTTCTGCCGGTCGCCGATCCGCGTCCCGTCCTCGACGAGGTAGCCGGCGTAACGGGTGATCTGCGTGCTCTCGACATAGGCCGGATAGCGGCCGGGCTCGATCGGCGCGAAGATGGTGATCATCGAGCGGATCCGGCCCTCGCCCAGCGCCGCGGCCATGTGGTCCATGATCGCGCCGGCCATCTCGTCGGGGTCGACGACGTGGCGCGCGTCGATCACCTCGAGCGACTCCCAGTAGAGCCGGCCGATACAGCGCGCGTGGTTGCGCCAGGCGAGCCGGGCGCCGAAGGCGAGCTCCTCGGGGCTGTGCGCGTAGGTCCCGGTGCGGCGCAGGCTGCGCCCGACCTCGGCGAGCCGCGCGCGGCAGCTCGCCTCGCCGATAGCGTTCTCGCGGTGGTAGCGGCGGATGAAGGCCGCGGCCTCGTCCCGGCGCTCGCCCGCCGTCAGTCGCCGCAGTCGCCGCTCGAGCGGGGAGGCCCGGGTCGCCCGGTCGCGCCGCATCATCGGCGCTACATCAGCCCGTCGAAGGCGCGGGCGGTCAGCCGGACCTCCTTGCTGTTGATGCGGTAGACCGAGCGCAGCGCCCGCGCGGTCGCGCGCCGGTAGGCGCGCGCGCCGATCCCCGCATGGGCGCCGCGGGCGCGGGCGTAGAGGGTTTCGATCGTGCGCAGGCGCATTTCGGGATAGGCCTCGGAGCGCGCGCGCAGGGCGGTGTAGACCGGGGTGTCCTCGTAGATCGTGAACTCGTTGAAGCGGACGCGGTCGAGATAGGGCTCGTGCCGTTCGAGGAAGTCCGCGGTCGCCTCCATGTCCTCGGCGGCCTCGCCGGGGAAGCCGCGGAACATCGTGCAGCGGATGCTGAGCCCGGCTTCGTGGGCGGTGCGGATGAAGGCGGAGTTGGCCTCGACCGAGCTTCCCTTCTGCATGGCGTCGAGCAGGCGCTGGCTACCGGTCTCCAGCCCGAAGCTGACCCGGCGCATGCCGGAGGCGACGGCGCTGCGCAGGTCGGGGCGCGACAGGCCATTGTCGCGCCGCAGGTCGACATGGACGGTGCCGATCCATTCGGCGCCGGGCACGAAGCGCTGGATGTTCTCGGCGATGCCGCGCAGCATGTTCGGGTTCGAGTTCAGCTTCAGGTCGATGAACAGGAAGTTGGTCGAGCCGTGACGGCGCGCCTGCTCGCGCAGCTCGAGCATCACCGAGTCCACGCTGCGGGTGCGGTAGGTCCGGCCGTTGACCGAGACGACGTCGCTGCAGAACACGCATTTGTTCCACTGGCAGCCGCGCCCGGTCATCACCGGCACGATGCGGAACGGATAGCGGTCCCAGGGGAAGTCGGTGAAGTCCGGGATCGGGGTGCGGTCGAGATCGCGCAGCGGCGGGGCGCCGCGCGAGCGGGCGCCGTCGGGCAGCACCACGCCGTCGAGCGCGGTCAGATCACCGCCGGCTACCGCGGTCCGGGCGATCTCGGCGATGCTGAGATCGGACTCGCCGCCAACGATCGCGGTCAGGCCCGGGACCGAGCGCCAAGCCTCCGACACACCGTGGAGGTTGAACATCGGCCCGCCCAGCACCATCGGCACGCCGCGCTCGGCGGCGAGCTTTCCGAGCTCGACCACGGTGCGGTAGTGCTGGAGATACGCCGACAGCAGGATGATGTCCGGCTTCGCCTCCAGCGCGCGGCGGGTTTCGCGGATGACCGTGGGATGCGGCTTCTGCACGCGCCAGTCGCGAACCCGGCGCGCGAGGTCGCGCGCCGCCAGCAGCGGACCCCAGCTCGCCAGATGCAGCTTGCGCTCGAAATGGTCCTTCAGGCTCTCGCGCTTTTCGCGCACCGCGCCCGGCACGTCATGCGCGAGCGGGCAGAGCACGTCGACCTCGTGCCCGGAATTGCGCAGCGTCGCCACCAGGAGGCCGATCGCCAGGGTGGGAAAGGTCGCGAAATTGTTGAGGTCGACCAGCAGGATCCGGAGCCGCTCGGTCGCGGCGGCCTGCGGCCTCTGACCGATTGCGCTGACGGTCAACGCCGGGCGGATGGCCCTGACTGCCGAAGCGCGAGGCAGTGAGACGTCCATTTACAACTCCAACTCCAGGCAACCAAGCGCCGTCAGTACGGTGCGATATTCAATCGATTTGCAACTGGTTTGTTCTCTCAACTTTGGGTTGATCCGCACACTCCTGAGGGGAAATATTATACCGTACTATTGGTATATGTCATTTCCTCTAGCGGCGGTCCGCATCGTCCCGCGTTTCGCTCGCGACCGGACCGCCGGCGAGGCCGCATCCCGGTCGACGACCTCCGATCTCGCGGCACAAGGCGTCCGCGGCGGCCGGCGCTTGCGCATTTGCGCGGCGAGACGGTTGCGGCGACCGGCTATCATCTGCTTGATGGCGCCAAACCCAGGGGAGTGACTTCGCCATGACGAACGCAAACATCGGACTGATCGGCCTCGGCACGATGGGCGCGGCGCTGGCGCTGAACATCGCCGAGAAGGGCTTTCGGGTCGCGGTGTGGAACCGCACCACCGAGGTGACGCGGCGCTTTCACGCCGAGGCGGG
>CAYTMB010000345.1:0-3283 GCA_964438465.1 uncultured Rhodovulum sp.
AAAAAGACTCGCGGCCAACTGGCCGCTCCTTGTTCTGGCCCTCCGCGGACGCGCCGCGTCGAGGCCTGGAAACGGCGTCACGCGCGCCACGCTTCAGCGCGCCGCGGGCGCCCCGGCGCAACTCGCGCCACCTCGACGCGGCGCACGGGTCCGCCCTGCAGGGCGGACCCGTCACCCGGCGAACCCGCCCCGCACCGCAGCGCAGGCGGCGTCCGCCAGCGCCTTGCGGTCCGCGAACTCCGCCGCGCGCAGCGGCGGGTGGAACCGCACCTCGACCGCGCCGCCCCGCGACAGCGCCAGCACCTCGCGCAGATGCGCCCCGAAGTCCATGTCGCCCCACCAGCCGTAGAAGCTCGCCGGCAGGCCCGGCGGCGCCGTGTAGGCCAGCGTCACCGGCTGCACCCAGACCGTCGGCTGCAGGTCGGGCGCGACGAACACCCCGAACAGCGCCGACTTGAACGGCAGCACCCGCGCGCCGTCGGTCGAGGTGCCCTCGGGGAACAGGCACAGCCGGTCGCCGCGCTTCAGCCGCGCGTGCAGCGCCTCGCTCTGGCGGCGCGCCTCGACCGGGCGGCGCTCGATGAACATCGTGCCGATGGACCGGCCGATGAAGCCGATCCCCGGCCAGCCCGAGACCTCGGCCTTGGAGACGAAAAACACCCGCATCGCGCGCATCAGCACCACGATGTCGAGCCAGCTCGAATGGTTCGCCACCACCGCCCCCGGATGCGCCATCGGCGTCCCCACCCGGCGGAACCGCAGCCCCAGCAGCGCCAGCGTGCCGATGGCCCAGCCATGCACCACCCAGGGCGCCAGCGCCGGCAACGGCCGCCGCGCGACGGCCTTCGCGGCCAGATCCAGCCCGCGCGCGCCGAGGAACACCGCGAACATCCCGGCCAGCCACAGCCCCGCCAGCGGCGCGCGCAGCGCCAGCCGCAGCCAGCCGGCGGCGCCCGGCGCCCGCGGCGCCGGCGGCTCGACCTCGCGCCAGGTCACCCCCCGGCCTTGCGGTTGCGCGCGTAGAACGCCCGGTGCTGCGCCTTCATCCGCACCGTGTCCATCAGCACGCAGACGTCGATGGTGTTGAAGTCGCGGTCGACATAGGCCCCGTCGCCGACGACGCCCCCGAGCCGCAGATAGGCCTTGATCAGCGGCGGGATCGCCCGCAGCGCCCGCGGCGCGTCGACCTCCTCGGCCGGCATCCGGTCCATCGGCAGGTAATGCGCGGCATGCGCGCGCACGCGCAGCTCGGGCGGCGCGAGATGGCGGTGGTGCAGGAAGCTCAGCGCCTCGTCGAGCGGGCCGGGGTCGGTCCCGGGAAAGCTCGCCACCCCGAACAGGATCTCGATGTCGCGGGTCAGCACGTATTCGGCGAGACCGTTCCACAACAGATGCATCGCCGGACCGCCGCGATGCTCGGCCGCGACGCAGGACCGTCCCAGCTCGACGCTCTCGCGCGGCGTCGCCTCGATCGGGCCGAGATCATACTCGGTGGCCCCGTAGAACCCCCGCCCCGCCCGCGCCGCCTCGCGCCGCATCAGCCGGTAGACCCCCACCACCCGGTCGAGCGGATCGGCGACCGGCGCGGTGGTCGTCAGGATCAGGTGGTCGAAATACGGATCGAACGCATCCCACTCGCGCCGCGCCGCCCGCTCCTCCGGGGTCGCCCGCGCGCCCATCTCCTCGACGAACACCCGGTAGCGCAGCCGCTGCGCCCCGAGGCGCTCGTCCTCGGTCTCGGCCAGCTTCACCCGGTAGGTCCTCAGGTCGATCTGCATCGTGGCCCCTCGCGGCGGCGGGCCGCGGATTCCCTCCTTTAGCCAACCGCGGCGCCCGAGGCAAACGGCGGACCGGCCCCGGACCTTGCCGTTTACCCGGCTTTAACGGCTCCGTGCGATTTGTTAACCTCCGGCCCCGGGCCGATCGAACTCCAGCGACAGCAGAATGCGGGATCCATCGATGACAACCTTGCCGGCGTGCTCGAAATTCACCGTGATCCGCGTCCCGATCACCGACTGCACCTGGCCCAGCCCCCAGTCGGGCCGGCCCGGATGCCGCACCAGGTTGCCCGGCTCGAGAAACGCGTTCATCGGCTCCATCCCGCCCCGCCTCTCCGGGCGCCCGGCATGAGCGCGCCCGATCTCAGCGCGCTGGTCTCCGCCCGGCTCTGCCACGACCTGATAAGCCCGATGGGCGCCATCGGCAACGGCATCGAGCTGATGCAGCTGTCCCAGACCGCGCAATCGGCCGAGCTCGACCTGATCGCGGGCTCGCTCGGCTCGGCGCTGGCCAAGCTGCGCTTCTACCGCATCGCCTTCGGCGCCGCCGAGCCGCAGGCGCAGATGTCCCTCGACGAGACCCGCGCCATCGCCGACGCGATGTTCCAGGGCCGCTTCACCGTCGCCTGGTCCGGCGCGACGGCGCCGCTGGCGCGCAGCGCGGTCCGGCTGATCTACCTCGCGCTGCTCTGCCTCGAGAAGAGCCTGCCGACGGGCGGCGGCGCGCAGGTGTCGCTCGACGCCGGCGCCATCGCCCTCGCCGTCGACGGTCGCCGCACCGCCCCGCCGGCGGCGCTCTGGGCGCTGGCCGCCACCGGCGCCGCCGGCGCCGAGCTGCGCCCCGACGGCGTGCAGTTCGCGCTGCTCGACCGCGCCCGCGCCGAGACCGGCTACCTACTGGAGACCGACTTCGCCGAGACCCGGGCGCGGATCAGGATGACGGCCCCGGCGCTGGCGCCGGCCTGAGCCCGGCGCGAAACCGCGCCGCATTGCCGCGATAGCCCGCCGCCGAACGCCGCAGCCCGGCGATCTCGCCGTCGCTCAAGGCGCGCACGACCTTGCCCGGCCGGCCCGTCACCAGCACGCCGTCGGGGATCTCCTTGCCCTCGGTGACCAGCGCCCCGGCGCCGATCAGCACGCCGCGCCCGATCCGCGCGCCGTTCAGCACCGTCGCGCCCATGCCGATCAGGCTGCCCTCGCCGATGGCGCAGCCGTGCAGGATCGCCATGTGCCCCACCGTGCACTCCGCGCCGATGACCAGCGGAAAGCCGAGATCGGTGTGCAGCACGCAGCCGTCCTGCACGTTCGAGCCCACCCCGACCTCGATCGGCTCGTTGTCGCCGCGCAGCACCGCGTTGAACCAGATCGAAGCCCCGGCGCGCAGCGCGACCCGGCCGATCAGCCGCGCCCCGGGCGCGACCCAGGCGTCGGCGGCGATCTCGGGGGAAAACCCGTCCAGCTCGTACAGCGTCACGCCAGTCGCTCCTCGAATTCGCGGTTGAGCC
>CAYTMB010000346.1:0-3278 GCA_964438465.1 uncultured Rhodovulum sp.
CTGGTTAACGCCGCGCGGTAATCACAGCAATATCAACGCTGTAACCTCCTGTCCCACTGTGGGACCGTCACCGCGGCTGATACCACCAGACCTCCGGCAGCCAGCCGGTCCAGTCGCCATAGACCGGCAGCGCCTCGGGAAACCGCATCTCGACCTTATGCGCGATCCGGCTCACGTCCGAGTACCAGAACGGGATCACATACCGCCCCGTCGTCAGCACCCGGTCCAGCGCCTGCGCCGCCGCGACGAACTCCGCCTCGTCGCGCGTCGCCAGCAGCCCGGCGATCATCGCCTCCACCGCCGGGCTCGCCACGCCGGGATAGTTGCGCGTCCCCGGCGCCGTCACCCCGCCAGGCCCCCAGTACAGCGTCTGCTCGTTGCCGGGCGAGAGCGACATCGCCCAGCCCGCCGCGATCATGTCGTAGTCGTAGACGTTGCGCCGCTCGTTGAACTGGGCCTGGTCCACCAGCTTGACCCGGGCCACGATCCCGAGCTGGCGCAGCGCGTCCACATACAGGTTGGCGATCGCCTCGACCTGGCTCGACGACAGCGTCGTCTGCCCCGACTGCACCAGGATCTCGAAGCCGAACGGCGCGCCCGCCGCGTTGCGCAGCACGCCGTCCTCGGCCTTCCACCCCGCCTCCTCCAGAAGCGCCGTCGCCCGGCGCAGGTTTCCGCGGTTGCGCGACGACCCGTCCGAGACCGGCAGCGCATAGGCCTCCAGCGCGCCGGGCGGCAGATCGCCGGCGAAGGGCTCCAGCAGATCGCGCACCCGCCCCTCGGCCGGCCCCGCGCCCATCCCCAGCGGCGAGTTGGCGAAATAGCTCGCCCGCCGCGGCAGCGCCCCGCCGTTCAGCGTCGCGTTGACGAACTCGAAGTTGAACGCATGGATCAGCGCGTCGCGCACCCGCCAGTCGGCGAAGATCGGCCGGCGCGCATTGAACACGAACCCCTCCATGCCCGACGGCCGGCCGTGCGGAACCTCCGACAGCGCCACCGCCCCGGACCTCACCGCCGGAAACGTATAGTCCCTGGCCCAGCGTTGCGGATCGAGCTCGCGGTAGACCGACAGCGCGCCGGCGGTGAAGGCCTGGAACAGCACGCCCGCGTCGGAGAAGTACTCGTAGCGCACGGTGTCGAAGTTGTGCTGCCCCCGGTTGAACGGCAGGTCGCGCCCCCAGTAGTCCGGGTCGCGCTCGAAATCGACGAATCGCCCGGGCTCGAAGGCGCCCACGACGTAAGGCCCCGAGCCGACCGGGACCCGCAGGCTCGATTCGGCGAAATCGACGCCCTCCCAATCCGCCTTCTTCAGGATCGGCCGCAGCCCGATGATCAGCGGCAGCTCCGAATCGGCGGCGTCGAAGGTGAAGCGCACCGACCGCTCGCCGGTCTTCTCGATGCCCGAGACCTTGGCCCAGGCGGTCGAATACCGCGGCAGGCCCTTTTCGTTCAGCGTCTCCATCGACCAGATCACGTCCTCGACCGTGACCGGGTCGCCGTCCGAGAACCGCGCCTCGGGCCGCAGCCGGAACTCGACCCATTCGCGCTCGGGGCCGATCTCCAGCGATTCGGCGATCAGCCCGTAGAGCGAAAACGGCTCGTCCCAGTTGCGCCCCATCAGCGTCTCGAACACCATCGTCTGCACGCCCCAGGGCGCGCGCCCCTTCAGGATATAAGGGTTGAGGCTGTCGAATCCGCCGGTTTCGCCGAAGACGATGGTCCCGCCCTTGGGCGCATCGGGATTGGCGTAGGGCAGCGATACAAAATCGGGTGGCAGCGCCGGCTCGCCATACATAGCTATGGCGTGGCGCGGCTCCGCCATCGCCAGCGCCGGCGCGAGCAGCACGGCCAGCGCCGCGATCCGGGCCGCGCGCCTCAAGCGTGTCATATCCATCACATTCCGCATCCCGATTAACCGCGACCACCTTAAACCGCCCTGCCGAGGCCTCGCAGCAAGATTTTGGGCTTGGCGTTAGGGCATTGATTTTGTATAAGGGTTCCACTGCTCGATAGGTTTCTTGCCTGTATGAAACCTGCCTCAACGACTTGACGCCCTCCTCGGAGGGCGTCTTTTTTTGCCCGACCGCCGCGGCGCGGTCGCCCCGGGTCGAACCGGCCGCCTGCGCTGGTCCCCCGCGCCCTTCCGGGTTAATCTCGCGCGCGACGGGCGTCCACTCGCATCCCGATAGGAGAGCCAATGGCGCGCAGGCCAAAGTCCGCAACCGCGGCCGCTTCCGCCCCCGGACCGGCCGCGGCGGCCGGCAAGCGCGCGACCAAGCGCGTCAACCTCGCGCTCCAGGGCGGCGGGGCGCATGGCGCCTTCACCTGGGGCGCGCTCGACCGGCTGCTCGAGGACGAGGCGGTGGAGATCGCCGGAATCACCGCGACCTCGGCCGGGGCGATGAACGCCGCGGCGCTGAAATCGGGTTTCCTCTCCGGCGGGCGCGAGGGCGCGCGGCGCTGCCTCGACGCCTTCTGGCTCGGCGTCGCCGGGCTCGACGGCTTTGCGAACGACGCGATGCTCGACTGGCTGCGCGCGGTGGCGCCCTCGCCCGCCGTGACCGCCCGCCTTCTCGAAGCCAGCCCCGCGGCGCTCGCCAGCGAGGCCGTCATCCGCTTCCTGTCGCCCTACCAGTTCAATCCGGCGAACTATCATCCGCTGCGCGCCATCGTGGAGGAGATGTTCGACTACGACCATGTCTGCGCCGACGCCTGGCCCCGGCTGTTCATCTGCGCGACCAATGTCCGCAGCGGCAAGATCAAGGTGTTCGAGGGCGCCCAGATCACGCCCGACGCCATCCTCGCCTCGGCCTGCCTGCCGACGCTCTACCAGGCGGTCGAGATCGTCGATCCCGAGACCGGAACGCTCGAGGCCTATTGGGACGGCGGTTATTCCGGCAATCCGGCGATCTATCCGCTGTTCTACCGCACCGAGACCGCGGACACGATCATCGTGCACATCAACCCGCTCCGCCGCGACGAGCTGCCGCGCAGCACGACCGAGATCATCAACCGGATCAACGAGATCAGCTTCAATTCGACGCTGCTGCGCGAGCTGCGCGCCATCGAGTTCGTCCACCGCCTGATCGCCGAGGGCAAGGTCGCGCCCGGCGAGATGATGGACATGCGGATCCATTCGGTTCAGGACGACGCGCTGATGCGCCAGCTCGGCGTCGCGACCAAGACCACCCCGAACCGCGGCCTCCTGCTCCAGCTCAAGGAGGCCGGGCGGGTGGCGATGGACCGGTTCCTGACCGATCACTGGGACGACATCGGCA
>CAYTMB010000347.1:0-3274 GCA_964438465.1 uncultured Rhodovulum sp.
CGCCCTCGTCGAGGAGGCCGGCGAGGGAGTGGATCATCGAGGTCTCCAGCGCCTCCTCCGGCTCGAGCGGCGGCAGGATGCCGGGCATCCGCGCCGCCAGCATCGACTTGCCGGAGCCGGGCGGGCCGACCATCAGGATGTGGTGCCGGCCGGCCGCGGCGATCTCCAGCGCGCGCTTGGCCTTCTCCTGGCCCTTCACGTCGGAGAGGTCGCGCGCCGAGGCGGGCGTCTCGACCGTTCCGGGGCGCGACGGCGCGATGGCGGCGCGGCCGGTGAAATGGTTGACCAGCGCCAGCAGCGTCTTCGGCGCGATCACCTGCACCGCCCCGACCCAGGCCGCCTCGGCCCCGCAGGCCGCCGGGCAGATCAGCCCGCAGTCGGCCTCGGCGGCGGCGACCGCGGCGGGCAGCGCGCCGATCACCGCGATCAGCGCGCCGTCGAGCGACAGCTCGCCGAGCGCGACGTTGCCGGCCACCGCGTCGCGCGGCAGCACCTCCATCGCCGCGAGCACCGCGAGCGCGATCGGCAGGTCGAAATGCGAGCCCTCCTTGGGCAGGTCGGCGGGCGACAGGTTGACGGTGATCCGCTTCGCCGGCAGCGCCAGCCCCATCGCGGTCAGCGCGGCGCGGACCCGCTCCTTGGCCTCGGAGACCGCCTTGTCCGGCAGCCCGACGAGGTTGAAGGCGGGCAGCCCGGCGGCCACGGCGCATTGCACCTCGACGAGGCGGGCCTCGACGCCCTGGAACGCCACCGTATAGGCCCGCGCGACCATGCGCTCCCCGTCTCGTCCGGCAGGACGCGCGCCGGCCGCCGCCCGAGGCTGCGCGCCGAATGCTTACCGCGGGGTTAACCGGCCGCGACTTTCCGGCGGGGCCGGGCGCGGTCACGATTGCGTGACGCCCCCCGAGCCGGCGGTCGGCGCGGATATCCGACGAAACCGTTTCGTTCCGGACACTTGGCGGACCTCCGGCCCGGAATGGCCCGCGCGCGCGGCGTGGAACCATTTCGCGGCGGTCGTGTTTCACCTGCGGCAACAGGCAGATTGTCCGTCTGGGGGTGATCCATCCGGCCGCGTCGCGCGTAGGCCTCTGAGGCAGGGTGCGGGGGTCGGGCAAGGGGGCCGGGCACGTTCAACCTGGAGGACGCGAATTGGCATTCGACGACACTGGCGCCCGCACGGTCACCAGGCGCGCGATGGGCGCCGAGATGCTCGACGCGGAGACCGAACTGGCGCTCGCCCGCGCCTGGCGCGACGAGGGGGACGAAAAGGCGCTGCACCGGCTGGTCAACGCCTACATGCGCCTCGCGATCTCGATGGCCTCGAAATACCGCCGCTACGGCGCGCCGATGCCCGACCTGATCCAGGAGGCCGGCGTCGGCCTGATGAAGGCGGCCGAGAAGTTCGACCCCGACCGCGGCGTGCGCTTCTCGACCTATGCGGTCTGGTGGATCAAGGCCTCGATCCAGGACTACGTCATGCGCAACTGGTCGATGGTGCGCACCGGCTCGACCTCGTCGCAGAAGGCGCTGTTCTTCAATCTCCGCAGGGTCCGCGCCAAGCTGGAGCGCGAGGCCGGACAGAACGGCGAGGCGCTGGACGGCCAGCGCCTGCGCGAGATGATCGCCGAGGAGATCGGCGTGCCGCTGCGCGACGTCGAGATGATGGACGCGCGGCTGGCGGGGTCGGACTTCTCGCTCAACGCGCAGCAGGCCGGCGAAGAGGGCCGCGAATGGGTCGAGACCCTCGAGGACATGGCGCCGCAGGCCGCCGAGACCGTCGCGCGCAACGCCGACATCGCCCGGGTCCGCGGCTGGCTGGCCGAGGCGCTGGCCGCGCTGAACCCGCGCGAGCGGATGATCATCGTCGAGCGCAAGCTGCGCGACGACCCGCGCACGCTGGAGAGCCTCGGGCAGGAGCTCGGGCTGTCGAAGGAGCGGATCCGCCAGCTCGAGGCGCAGGCCCTGACCAAGCTGCGCCGGCGTCTGGAGAGCGTGACCGGGTCGGCGGCGGAGGCGCTCGCCTCCGCCTGATATTCGCGTGACCCGCGGCGGCGCGCATGACATATTGGCGCCGCGCAATGAGGAGACGCGATGCGGGTCGAGTTCGGCTTGGCGCCATTTCTGGTCGCCGCCTGCCTTGGCGTCGCCGCGCAGGCGTTCGCCGAGCCCGCCGGGTCGCCGGCCGCGGCGACGGCTGCGGCCTCGGACGCGGCGCTGCAGGCGTTCATCGCGACCGCGCGCGACGCCGACATCGTGGTGCTGGGCGAGATCCACGACAATCCGGAGCATCACCGCGTCCAGGCCGAGGTCGTCGCGGCGCTGGCGCCGACCGCGCTGGTGTTCGAGATGATCCCCCAGGAGCTCGAGTCCGAGCTCAACGAGTTGCGGGCCGACGGCGCCGACCGCGCCGCGCTGGCCGAGGCGCTCGGCTGGGCGGACAGCGGCTGGCCCGACTTCGCCTATTACGCCGCCATCATGGAGGCGGCCCCGGACGCGCAGATCTTCGGCGCCGGCCAGCCGTCCGCGGACGTCAGCCGCGCAGCGCTCGAGGGCGCCGCCGGCGTGTTCGGCCCGGACGCCGCGATCTACGGGCTCGACCAGCAGCTCGATCCCGCGGAACAGGCGTTCCGCGAGGCCCAGCAGGCCACGGCGCATTGCGACGCGCTGCCGCCCGAGGTGCTGCCGGGCATGGTCGAGGCGCAGCGGTTCCGCGACGCCGGCCTCGCCGACGCGACGCTCTGGGCGCGGACCATCACCGGCGGCGGCCAGGTGGCGGTGATCACCGGCAGCGGCCACGCCGACAAGCTGCGCGGGATGCCCGCGATGATCGCGCTGGCCGAACCGGAGGCCAAGCTGGTGGCGCTCGGCCAGTTCGAGCCCGGCGCCGCGCCGGCCGAGGACTATGACGCGGTCCTGCTCGCCCCCGCGCCGCCGCGCGACGATCCCTGCCTGGCGTTCAAGGCCAGGAAGTGAGGGGCCGGCGCTTCGCCAAGGGCAATCAACGGCTTGCCCCGAACGCGGCAAGCGGCCCGCCGCCCGCCCTTGCCGCTGCGCTCCGCAGCGGCTAAGGCTCCGTCGCCGCAGTTGCCGAGGCGCTCATGGCCGAACTCGCCCATTCCGAACCCGAACCGAAGATCATCGCCGGCGCGCGCGGCGACTGGGAGATGGTCATCGGCCTCGAAGTCCACGCCCAGGTCAGCTCGGCGTCCAAGCTGTTCTCCGGGGCCTCGACCGCCTTCGGGTCCGAGCCGAACGTCAACGTCAGCCTCGTCGA
>CAYTMB010000348.1:0-3247 GCA_964438465.1 uncultured Rhodovulum sp.
CCCGAAGGGATTCGAACCCCTGACCTCTGCCTTCGGAGGGCAGCGCTCTATCCAGCTGAGCTACGGGTGCAGCACGGGGCGACTTATAGGACAGGCCGCCGGCGGTCGGCAATGGGAGATGTCACGCGGCCGGCGCGGCGGCGGCGAGGCGGTGGAACTGGTGGGTGAACACCGCGACGCCGAGGATCGGCACGAACAGGTTCACCACCGGCAGGCTCAGCGGCGCCGCCATCGCGACGCCCGCGAGCCAGATCCGCCCGGCGTTGCGGCGGCGCAGCCGCTCCGCCGCCTCGGGCGGCAGGCGGCGGATGGCGACGAGCTGGAAATACTCCCGCCCCAGCAGATAGCCGTTGACCAGCCAGAACACCACCGGCGCCAGCGGCGGCACGGCGAGATAGACCACCAGCGCCGCCGCGTTCGCAGCGACGATCAGCGCGAAGAACCGCGCCGCGTCCCAGGCCTGCCGGCCGAGGCCGGGCGCCGCCGCCGGCGGCAGGCCGGGATAGTGCCGCGCCTCGACCGCATCGGCGACGTCGTCGAGAAAGAACCCCGCCGCCGCGGCGGTGGCCGGGACCATCAGCACCACCGACAGCGCCAGCATGGCGCCGACCGCCGCCCAGGAGGCCAGCGCGTCGAGAAAGCCTATCTCGCCGATCCAGGGTAGCGTCACGGCGTCCGGCAGCACCCGGCCGAGCCCGAACGTCACCGCCCAGAAGGTGGCGGCCAGCGCCGCCAGCACCACCAGCAGGGCGCGCAGGAGGACGCGGCGAAAGCGCGGATCGTCGAACTGGGCCAGCGCCCGGGCGAAATCCGCGACGAGGCTCAAGCCTCGGCCCAGGTCACCAGCGCGGCCAGGTCGGGGCGCGGGCGGTCCGGCGGCGGCGCGTCGCAGGCCCCGATATGGACGAAGCCCGCGATCCATTCGCCGGGCGCGAGGCCGAGCGCCTCGGCCAGCAGACCGGCGTCGTAGGCCGGCCAGCCGGTCAGCCAGGACGCGCCCCAGCCGGCGGCGAGCGCGGCGTTGACGAGGCCGAGGCACACGGCGCCGGCGGACAGGGTCTGCTCGATGGCGGGCACCTTGGCGGTGTCGCGCGGGACCGCGACCACGGCGACGCTGAGCGGCGCCTCCTCGAACGGGCCGGCGCCCTTGTCGGGGTTCTGGCCGGTCGCGGCGGCGCGGCCGCGGATCGCCGCGGCGAAGCGCGCCTGCCCGGCGCCCTCCAGCACCACGAAGCGCCAGGGTTCGAGCTTGCCGTGGTCGGGAACCCGGGCCGCCGCCGTCAGCAGCGTCAGCAGGTCGTCCCGCTCGGGCCCCGGCGCGTGCAGCAGCTTCGCGGGCCGCGACCGGCGGGTCAGCAGGAAGTCGAGAACCTCGGGTCGCGCCGTCATCATCACCTCATCCGGGATATCGCCCCCGGCTAGGTCGGGCGGCGCGGCGGCAATGTCAAGGACGCCGCGCCTACGCCGGCCCCGGCCAGGCGCGCGTCGCGAGGCCGTCGCCGTTGGTCGGCAGCCGGCGCGGGTCGGCCAGCGCCGCGGCCCGCCAGGCGCGCAGCGCCGGATGCGCGAGATGGGCGGCGACATAGGCCGCGGCCTCCGGCCCGACCTCGAGGCCGTAGGTCGCGATGCGGGTCGCGACCGGCGCATAGGCGACGTCGGCCAGAGAATAGGCTCCGAACAGCCACGGCCCCCGCCGCCCCGCGCCCCGCGCCGCCGCCCACAGCGCCTCGATGCGGGCGAGGTCGGCGCGGACCGCGGCGTCGGGCGCGAAACCGTCGTAGGCGGTGCGCAGGTCCATCGAACAGGCCGCGCGCAGGGCGGCGAAGCCCGCGTGCATCTCGGCGGCGAGGCTGCGCGCCAGCGCGCGGTCGCCGGGATCGCCCGGCCAGAAGGCGATCTCGGGGTGGCGCTCGGCCAGGGTCTCGGCGATCGCGAGGCTGTCGTAGACCACGCCCACCCGGTCGATCTTCAGCGCCGGCACGGTGCGCGCCGGCGCGAAGGCGGCGAGTCCGGCGGCGAAGGCGGGGTCGTCCATCGGCAGCAGGACGGTCTCGACCTCGATCCCGAAGGCGGCGAAGGCGAGCCAGCCGCGAAGCGACCAGCTCGAATAGGCCCGGTCGCCGATGGCGAGCGTATAGGTCATGGCGTCCTCCCGAAATCGCCCCGCGACCCTGCGCGACCGGCGCGGCGGGAGGCAAACGACTTCGCGTTATGGCCCGCATCACCGAGCGACATCGGCCGGGACCGCGGGTGCGAGGGACAGCGCAGTGCGAAGCGTATCACGTTGTTACGCAGGTTATATGGCTGTTATTGCTTGATAAAAAAATTAACGCCAGAGTTATCCACAGGCCCAGGCCCGCGCCGCTTCGGCCTCGGCGCGCAGGCGGACGGGCGCGGTCAGCTCGCCCAGCCGCGCCCGCTGGCGGCCTTCGGCGTCGAAATTGGCCGGATCGAGCCAGCGCCGGTGCGCCGCGCGCAGCTCCGGCCAGTCGCGGTCGATCATCGCGAACCAGGCGGTGTCGCGGTTGCGGCCCTTGACGATCATGTGCTGGCGGAACACGCCCTCGAAGGCGAAACCGTAGCGGGCGGCGGCGCGCCGGCTCGGCGCGTTGCCGGCGTCGCATTTCCACTCGAAGCGGCGATACCCGGCCGCGAACGCCCAGTCGGCGAGCAGCAGGATCGCCTCGGTCGCGGCGGCGCTGCGCTGCAGCCCGGGCGACAGGCAGATGTGCCCGACCTCGACCGAGCCGTTGGCGACATCGGCCCGCATCAGCGCCGCCACCCCCGCCGGGACCGCCGCGCCGGCGGGGAAGATCGCGAAGAAACACGGATCGGCCTTGCCGGCGACCCCGGCCACCCATTCGGCGTAGGCCGCGGCGTCGGCGAAGGGCCCGTAGCCGAGATAGTCCCAGATCGCGTCATCGCCCGCATTCGCGGCGTGGAGCGCCGCCGCATGGCCGGGCGCGAGCGGCGCCAGCCGGACGCGGCGCCCCTCCAGCGTCATCGGCCCCGGCGCCGGCGGCCGGCGCCAGTTCGACAGATCTCCCTCCGCTCGCGTCATGTTCCGGCCCTCTCCGCCCGCTCCGGCGACAGGCTTACCGGCTTGCGCGGACCCGCGCCAGACACGCGCCGGACAGCGGCGATTGAGCCTTGCAATGCCCGGGGACGCGGGGTATCTCGCCGCGACCGGACTGGTAGCTCAGTTGGATAGAGCACTTGACTACGAATCAAGGGGTCGGGGGTTCGA
>CAYTMB010000349.1:0-3242 GCA_964438465.1 uncultured Rhodovulum sp.
TGCCTGCCCCCGGCAGGCGCGATAGACGCGCCCGCCAGGCAGGCGCGCACCGATTTGTCGACGGACAAATCGGTGAAGCGAATGCGGCCACCGCGCGCTCGGGCCTCGTCCAGCTGACTCCGAGGCGATCAAGCCGACGCCTCAATTCGAGATGGCCTCCCCGGTGGCATCCGCAGGCGTGAGGCGCAGCAGCGCGCCGTCTTCGGCGTCGGTCACGGCCAGCACGGCGCCGTCGGCGTCGAGGGCGAGGTCGCGGATCCGGCCGCGATCGGTCAGCAGGCGCTCCTCGCCGACGACGGTGTCGCCGTCGAGCTCGAGGCGCACGATCGCCTGCGCCTGGAGGCCGGCGATCAGCAGGTCGCCCCGCCATTCCGGAAAGGCGGCGCCGTCGTAGAAGGTCATGCCGCCGGGCGCGATCACCGGATCCCAGTAGTAGCGCGGCTCGACCACGCCCTCGGCGCTGGAGACGCCCGTGCCGACCGGGGAGCCGTCGTAGTTCTCGCCGTAGCTGACCAGCGGCCAGCCGTAGTTCGCGCCGGCCTCGATCAGGTTCACCTCGTCGCCGCCCCGCGGGCCGTGCTCGCCGATCCACAGCGCGCCGGTCTCGGGGTGGATCGCGGCGCTCTGGATGTTGCGGTGGCCGTAGCTCCAGACCTGCGCGGCGGTCTCGCCCTGGTCCGCGAACGGGTTGTCCGCGGGAAGCGCGCCGTCGAGGCCGAGGCGGATCACCTTGCCGTAGCTGGTCGCCAGATCCTGCGCCCGGACCCGCTCCTCCGGGACCGAATGCTCGCCGGTGGTGACGAAGACATGCCCGGCGCCGTCGAAGGCGAGGCGCGAGCCGTAGTGCAGCGGCGAGGCCGAGGGCGGGGTCTGGACGAAGATGTCGGTGGCGCCGGTGATTTCGGACATGTCCTCGGACAGGCGGCCGCGCGCGGCGGCGGTGACCGAGGTCCCGCCGCCGGTCGGCTTGGCGTAAGTCCAGTAGACCAGCCGGTCCTCGGCGAAGTCCGGCCCCGGCGCCACGTCGAGCAGGCCGCCCTGGCGCCGGGCGAACACCTCGGGCAGGCCGGCGACCGGATCCGGCAGCAGGGCGCCGTCGCGCACGACGCGCAGCCGGCCGGGGCGCTCGGTGACGAGCATGGCGCCGTCCGGCAGCACGGCGACGGCCCAGGGATGCTCCAGCCCCTCCGCCACGGTCTCGACCGCGAAGGCCGCGCCGGACTCCGCCGCCGGCGCGCGGGTCTGCTCGGGGAAGGCCGGGGTGAACTCGGGCACGTTCGGCGGTCCCTGTTCGACCGGCGCGGCCGTCTGCGCGAAGGCGGCCGCGCCGGAGAGAACTGCGGCGGCGGCGGTGGCCGTGGCGTGACGGATCATCTCTGGCTCCTGTGATCGGGGCGGGGAGGGGCGATTGCGAATACAATAGGCGCCGGGCCGGGATCGTTCCGTCACAGGGGCGTGAGATCGCGGGAGGCCGCGTCCGACCCGGCGCCGACCTCGCGCCTCAGGCCAGGGCCGCGACCGCGGGCCGGTCGAGCAGCGAGCGCCCGGCGGCGCGCAGGATCTCGGCCAGCTCGGCGAACCAGCCCTCGTCCGAGGACAGCCGCCGCCGCGCCAGCCCGATGGTGCGCAACGGCTCCGGCGCGGCGAAGCGCAGCAGCGCCAGACCCGGCGCCGCCGCGGTCTCGGCCGCCACGGCCAGCTCGGGCAGCAGCGTCAGCCCGAAGCCCTCCTCGACCAGCCGGCACAGCGTCGGCAGCGACGACGCCCGCATGTCCACCCGCGTCGCCTCGCGCGCCAGCCCGCAGGCGGCCAGCGACTGGTCGGCGAGGCAATGCCCGTCCTCCAGCAGCAGCAGCCGCTCGGGCGCCATCGCCTCGGGCCGCGGCGGCGCGGCGCGCAGCGCGGCGATCTGCGGCTGCGAGCCGGCGAGCAGGAAGCGGTCCTCGAACAGCGCCGTCGCCGCCAGATCGGGCGCCGGCGTCGGCAGCGCCAGGATCACCGCGTCGAGCTCGCCCGCCCGCAACTCGTCGATCAGCGCCTGGGTCCGCGCCTCGCGCACGCCGAGGTCGAGCCCGATGTTGCGCCCGCGCAGCAGCGGCAGCGCCACCGGCAGCAGATAGGGCGCCACCGTCGGGATCACCCCCAGCCGCAGCCGCCCGGCGAGGCCCCGCTCCAGCCGCGCCGCCTCGCGCATCTCGCGCAGCTCGGCCTCGATGCGCCGGGCGCGGCGCAGCACCTCGCGCCCCGCCGGCGTCGGCGTCACCCGCCGCGCCCCGCGCTCGATCAGCTGCACGCCCAGCCGCGCCTCCAGCGCGCGGATCTGCACCGACAGCGCCGGCTGGCTGACGTTCGCCGCCGCCGCCGCCCGGCCGAAATGCCCCTCGTCGGCGAGGGAAATCAGATATTTGAGCTGGCGCAGGGTGATATCCATAATCACAGACTATCATACCCGTAAGGAAATTCAATTTCCCCTTATCGTCGAGGTTTGCTAGACGAGAATCATTCCAGACTGGCCGGCTCAGGGGGGAGACAGCGCCGATGGCCCAGCGACCGACAGGAGCCGCCGCCGGCGCGCGACGCTAACCGAACCGCCGAGGGCGCGGCCATCCGGCCAGGCCGCTCACGGCGCGCAGAATCCAGCAAAACCCGCACAGGATCACCCGACGTGCGGCACAGGGAGCAAGACATGGACGCCGTAGACGTGAACGAATCCGAAGCCAGGTGCCCGGTGGCGCAGGGCAGCCTCGCCTCCAGCACCGCGATGCGCTCGAACCGCGACTGGTGGCCGAAGCAGCTGAACCTGAAGATCCTGCACCAGCAGTCCGCGCTGTCGAACCCGATGGGTCCCGACTTCGACTACGCCGAGGCGTTCAAGTCCCTCGACCTAGACGCGGTGAAGGCCGACCTGACCGCGCTGATGACCGACAGCCAGGAGTGGTGGCCGGCGGACTTCGGCCATTACGGGCCGCTGTTCATCCGCATGGCCTGGCACAGCGCCGGCACCTACCGGCTCGGCGACGGCCGCGGCGGCGCCGGGGCCGGGCAGCAGCGCTTCGCTCCGCTCAACAGCTGGCCCGACAACGCCAACCTCGACAAGGCCCGCCGCCTGCTGTGGCCGGTCAAGCAGAAGTACGGCGAGAAGCTGTCCTGGGCCGACCTGATGATCCTGGCCGGCAACGTCGCGCTGGAATCGATGGGCTTCAAGACCTTCGGCTTCGCCGGCGGCCGCGCCGACGTCTGGG
>CAYTMB010000350.1:0-3240 GCA_964438465.1 uncultured Rhodovulum sp.
ATCCCTCGCCCGGGCCCGCACGCTTGCGCCATCCATCCCGCCAGCGCCACTCCGCGCCACGATGTGGCGCGCTTCGCCATCGCCCAGCGTCGGCTCGTTCGCCTGCGGCATGATTGCCGGCCGCTTGCGGCGTCCGGCGGCCGCGCGGGGAGATCAGCCTTCCAGCATCTCGGGCGAATCGTCTCCGGTGATGCCGAAGTCGAGGCCGTGCGCCGCGCGGATCTTGTCCTCGATCAGATAGGCGATGTCGGGGTTCTCCTTGAGGAAGGTCTTGGCGTTCTCGCGGCCCTGGCCGATGCGCTGGTCGGAAAAGGAGTACCAGGAGCCGGACTTCTCGACCACGCCGGCCTTGACGCCGAGATCGATCAGCTCGCCGCGCTTCGAGATGCCCTCGCCGTACATGATGTCGAACTCGACTTGGCGGAACGGCGGCGCGACCTTGTTCTTGACCACCTTGACCCGGGTCTGGTTGCCGACGGTCTCGTCGCGGTCCTTGATCGCGCCGATGCGGCGGATGTCGAGGCGCACGCTCGCGTAGAACTTGAGCGCGTTGCCGCCGGAGGTGGTCTCGGGGCTGCCGAACATCACGCCGATCTTCATGCGGATCTGGTTGATGAAGATCACCATGCAGTTCGACCGGCTGATCGCGCTGGTGAGCTTGCGCATCGCCTGGCTCATCAGCCGGGCCTGGGCGCCGACCTGGGCGTCGCCCATGTCGCCCTCAAGCTCCGACTTCGGCGTCAGCGCCGCGACCGAGTCGATGACCACCACCGAAACCGCGCCCGAGCGCACCAGCGTCTCGGTGATCTCCAGCGCCTGCTCGCCGGCGTCGGGCTGCGAGATCAGCAGCTCGTCGATGTTGACCCCGACCTTCTTCGCATAGCCCGGGTCGAGCGCGTGCTCGGCGTCGACGAAGGCGCAGACGCCGCCCTTGGCCTGTTCCTCGGCGATGACGTGCAGCGCCAGCGTGGTCTTGCCCGAGCTTTCCGGCCCGTAGATCTCGATGATCCGGCCCTTGGGCAGGCCGCCGATGCCAAGTGCGATGTCGAGGCCGATCGACCCCGTCGAAATCGCCTCGATGTCGAGCGCCGGGGTCGAGCCCAGCTTCATGATCGACCCCTTGCCGAAGCTGCGCTCGATCTGCGCCAGCGCGGATTCGAGCGCCTTCTGCTTGTCCATTCCGCGTCTTTCGCTCAGGTCCACGAGGGGGTTCGACATCGTGCTGGTCCCTTATTCCACAGGCGCCGCGCAGCGGCAATCGGAGGTTTGTTCGCGTCTTGTTCTTGATGTAACATGGGGCCAAAACAGGAACAAATCAATGCGCTTTTCGCGCTCCCGCAAGGGTTCGGTCAGAAAATCTAACGGATGGTGAACGGCGACCCGGCGGAGGCGGGAGGCGCGTCGTCGCGACTCGACCGGGGCGGCGTTCGGCGCGATACTGGCGTCTCGGAAGGAGGATCGCGATGGTCGGACGCCGGACCGGCGGTCTCTCGGGCGGCCGCAGGCGCAGGGCCGGCGCCGCCCTGCGGGGATCGGGATGATGGCGGGGCCCGCGCCGCGGATCGGCCTGCGCCGCGCCTATGATCCGCCGGGCGCCGGCGAGGGCTGGCGCGTGCTGGTCGACCGGCTCTGGCCGCGCGGCGTGGCGCGGGCGCGGCTGGGGCTCGACGAATGGGCGAAGGAGATCGCGCCGAGCGACGAACTGCGGCGCTGGTTCGGGCATGAGCCGGCGCGGTGGGAGGGGTTCCGGCGGCGCTACCGCGACGAGCTCGCCGCGCGACCGGAGGCGGTGGCGGCGCTGGTCGGGCGCGCGGCGGCGGGCCCGGTCACGCTGATCTATGCCGCGCATGACCGCGAGCGCAACAACGCGGTCGTGCTGCGGGAGGCGATCGCGGAGGCGCTGCGGCGCGGGGACGGCGGGTGAGGACGCGCCGCCGCGAGGCGGCGCATCGCCCGGGCGCGAGACCGGCGGCGGTCGTGCGGAGGCGCCTGGACACGAGGCCATCCGGTCTTCCGCTCGGGGAAGACGACAGGAGCCGGTGGGGCCTCAGGCGTCGAGCAGGTCCTTCACCTTCTGGGTGAGTTCGTTGAGCGTGAAGGGCTTGGGCAGGAACGCCGCCCCCGGCACCCCGCTGTCGCCGCCGACGAAGGCGTCCTCGGTGTAGCCCGACATGAAGATCACCTTGACCTCGGGGCGGGTCTTCTGCGCCTCGCGCACCCAGGCCGGGCCGTCGAGGCCGGGCATGATCACGTCCGACAGCAGGATGTCCACCCGCAGGTCCGGGTCGCCGAGGATCTCCAGCGCCTGCTCGCCCGAGGCCGCCTCGACCACGGTATAGCCGCGCAGCCGCAGCGCCCGGGCGGCGAAGGAGCGCACCGGGTCCTCGTCCTCGACCAGCAGCACCAGCCCGCGCCCGGTCAGGTCGCGCGCGCGCCGCACCTCGGGCTCGGGCGCCGCCGCCGGCTCGACCTTGTCGTAGGCCGGCAGGTAGATGGTGAAGATCGCGCCCTGGCCCGGCGGGCTGTCGGCGAAGATGAAGCCGCCGGTCTGCTTGATGATGCCGTAGGCGGTCGACAGCCCCAGCCCGGTGCCCTCGCCGACCTGCTTCGTCGTATAGAACGGCTCGAAGATCTTGTTGAGCTTGCCCTCCGGGATGCCGGTCCCTGAATCCGCCACCTCGACCACCACATAGTCGCCGGGCAGCACCACCGCCCGGTCGCGATGCAGGTCGGTCTCCAGCCGCAGGTTCCGCGTGGCGATCCGCACCTCGCCGCCGCGGGGCATGGCGTCGCGGGCGTTGACCACGAGGTTCATGATCACCTGCTCGAACTGCCGCTCGTCGACCCGCACCGGCAGCAGGTCGGGGCCGTGGGCGATGCGCAGCGTCACCTTGTCGGTCAGCAGCCGGTTCAGCAGATGCGTCAGCTCGCTCAGCGTGTCCTGGAGGTTGATGATCGTCGGCCGCAGCGTCTGCTTGCGCGAGAACGCCAGCAGCTGGCGCACCAGCGCCGCCGCCCGGTTGGCGTTCTGGCGGATCTGCATCAGGTCGCCGTGCTCGACGTCGGCGACGTCGTGGCGCATCAGCAGGAGGTCGCAATGGCCGTTGATCGCGGTCAGCAGGTTGTTGAAGTCATGCGCGACGCCCCCGGCGAGCTGGCCGACCGCCTGCATCTTCTGGGACTGCACGAACTGCGCCTCCAGCGTCTTCAGCTCGGTGGCGTCCGACAGCACGGCGAGCA
>CAYTMB010000351.1:0-3239 GCA_964438465.1 uncultured Rhodovulum sp.
CGTGCCCTTGCCGTCGCCGCCGGTGCCGACGATGTCGATGGCGCCCTCGGGCGCGTGCACGCGCAGGCATTTCGCCCGCATCACCGAGGCGGCGGCGGCGTATTCCTCGACGCTCTCGCCGCGGGCGCGCAGCAGCATCAGGAAGCCGCCGATCTGGGCGGGCGTGGCGTCGCCCTCCATGATGACGGTGAAGGCGGCCTCGGCCTGGGCGCGGCTGAGCGGGCCTTCGATGGCGCGGGCGAGCAGGGGCTTGAGCCGTTCGCTCATGCCGGGGTCCGGGTCTCGATCCCGGCCAGCGCGAGGAAGCGGCCGAGCAGCGCGCGGCCGTGCTCGGAGGCGATGGACTCGGGGTGGAACTGCACGCCGTGGATCGGCAGCTCGCGGTGGCTGAGGCCCATGATGGTGCCGTCGGCGACCTCGGCGGTGATCTCGAGCGAGGCGGGCAGGGTTTCGCGCTCGACGGTCAGGCTGTGGTAGCGGGTGGCGCGGAACGGCGAGGGCAGATCGGCGAACAGGCCGCGGCCCGAGTGCAGGATGGCGTCGGTCTTGCCGTGCATGATGCTCGGCGCGCGGATCACCCGGCCGCCGAAGGCCTGGCCGATGGCCTGATGCCCGAGGCAGACGCCGATCAGCGGCGTGCGGGTCTCGGCGGCGGCGGCGATCAGCGCGAGGCAGACGCCGGCGCGGTCGGGGTCGCAGGGACCGGGCGACAGCAGGATGGCGTCGGGGCGCATCGCCATCGCGCCCTGGGCGTCGATCTCGTCGTTGCGCCGCACCGCGACTTCGGCCCCGAGCTCGCCGAGATAGTGGTAGAGGTTGTAGGTGAAGCTGTCGTAGTTATCGATCAGCAGCAGCATTTGTCCGCCTTTCCAGCGGCTTTTGGGCTGGCGCCCGCCACCTTGCGGCGTATACATGGCCCCGGCCGCGGGATGCGGTCAAGCACGAAAGGGCGTCGCGTGGCGGCCAGCGCGAAGACGGAAAAGGCCGGGTTCCGGCGCGGGTTCCTGCTCGGACTCGCGGTCGCCGCCGCCGGCCTGCTCGCCCTGGCGCTTGCCTGGCCGCCGGTCCCCGCGACGCCGCCCGAGATCGACCCCGCCGCCGCCTCCGGTCCCGCCGCGCCGGCCGCGCCCGCGCTCGGGGCCGCGCCCGAAGCGCCGGCCGAGGCCCCGCTCGGCCCGGCTGCGCCCGGTCCGCTGATCGGCGGGGACGCGGCGCGGCCGGCGCCGCCCAGCCTTGCGCCGGTGGCGCCGCCGCGGGCTTCGGCTTCGCCCTCGCTGGTCCCGCAGCCGCCCGACGCCGCGCCGGCGCCCGACGCCGAACCCGCGCGATAGATTGTTACGTCATCCTGCGGGGCAAACGCGCCCTGACGCTTGCCTCACCCGTCCAAGGCCGCTACTGACGCCCAAAAGACGTCCGCGGCGGCGCTGCGGACACCAGGGAGGCTTCATGGCAGGGCTGCTGCGCGTCACGCACGCGATCGACGCCGCTAGCAGGTTCTTCGCGCAGATCGCGGCGTGGCTGGTGCTGGTCTGCTGCCTGATCAGCGCCGGCAACGCGATGTCGCGCTACCTGTTCAGCCTCAGCTCCAACGCCTGGCTGGAGATCCAGTGGCAGATGTTCGCCGGCATCTTCCTGCTGGCCGCGCCCTGGGTGCTGAAGGTCAACGAACACGTCCGGGTCGACCTGCTCTATGGCATGGCCCGGCCGCGCCGCAAGCTGTGGATCGACGTGTTCGGCATCGTGCTGTTCCTGTTTCCGACCACGATCATGATCGGCTGGATGTCCTGGGGATTCTTCCTCTCCAGCTATCAGACCGGCGAAGTGTCCTCGAACGCCGGCGGCCTGCCGGTCTGGCCGGTCAAGTTCCTGCTGCCCTTCGGCATGGCGATGCTGTTCCTGCAGGGCGCGGCCGAGCTGGTGAAGCGGATCGCGGCGCTGAAGGGCGGCGTCAAGGAGCCCGTCGTCGACTACGAAAGGCCGCTGCAATGATCCGAGCTCTCCGCCGCCGAGGCGCCGCCCGGTGCTAGAATACGGCTACATGGCGCCGGCGATGTTCGCCGGCCTGATCGTCTTCATGCTCATCGGCTTTCCCGTGGCGTTCTCGCTGTCGGCGCTGGGGCTGTTCTTCGGCGCGCTGGCGATCGAGGTCGGCTATTTCGGGCCGGAGTTCCTGCAGGCGCTGCCCTACCGCGTCTACGGCATCATGTCGAACGACCTGCTGCTGGCGATCCCGTTCTTCACCTTCATGGGCGCCATCCTGGAAAAGAGCGGGCTGGCCGAGGATCTGCTCGACGGCTTCGGCCAGCTGTTCGGGCCGCTGCCGGGCGGGCTCGCCTTCGCGGTGATCTTCGTCGGCGCCATCCTCGGCGCGATCACCGGCACCGTCGCCGCCTCGGTCATCGCCATGGGGATGATCACCATCCCGGTGATGATGCGCTACGGCTACGACATGCGCCTCGGCACCGGGGTGATCGCCGCCTCGGGCACGATCACCCAGGTGATCCCGCCCTCGCTGGTGCTGATCGTGCTCGCCGACCAGCTCGGCGTCTCGGTCGGCGACATGTATCTCGGCGCGATCGGGCCGTCGATCCTGCAGGTCGGGCTGTTCGTGCTGTTCGTCCTCGCGGTGGCGGTGTTCCAGCCCTGGAAGGTGCCGGCGCTGCCGCCCGAGGCGCGCACGCTGCACGGCTGGGCGCTGCTGTCCAAGGTGCTGTGGGGGATGGTGCCCTCGCTGGTGCTGATCTTCCTCGTGCTCGGCACGATCTTCATGGGGCTCGCGACCCCGACCGAGGCCGGCGCGATGGGCGCGGTCGGCGCCATCGTGCTCGCCTATCTGCACGGGCGCTACCGCACCGACCTGATGTGGCTGGCGATGAGCTCGACCGCGCGGCTGACCGCGATGGTGATCTTCATCCTGCTCGGCGCGACGGTGTTCAGCCTGGTGTTCCAGGGCGTCAACGGCGGCCGCTGGATCGAGCACATCCTGAGCGGCCTGCCGGGCGGCCGGACCGGCTTTCTGGTCTTCACCATGGTCTTCATCTTCTTCATCGCGTTTTTCCTCGATTTCTTCGAGATCGCGTTCATCGTCGTGCCGATGCTGGTCCCCGCCGCCGTGGCGCTCGACGTCAACCTGATCTGGTTCGGCCTGCTCCTGTGCGTGAACATGCAGACCTCGTTCATGCATCCGCCCTTCGGCTTCGCGCTGTTCTACCTGCGCGGCATCGCGCCGCCCTCGATCA
>CAYTMB010000352.1:0-3231 GCA_964438465.1 uncultured Rhodovulum sp.
TCGATCACGCCCCATTTCAGCAGCACGAAGGAGATGATCGAGAACTGGCTGTCGAAGATCCACCAGAACGCCATCGCCGACAGCACGGTCGGCACCACCCAGGGCAAGAGGATGATGGCGCGGAAGAAGCTCTTCATCGGCAGCTTCTCGTTCAGCAGCAGCGCCAGCCACAGCCCGAGGCCGAACTTCAGCACCGAGGCGACGGTGGTGTAGAACATCGTGTTGAACACCGCGAGCCAGAACACCGGATCCTCGGCGAGCCAGATGTAGTTGTCGAGCCCGACGAACACGCCGTCGCGGCCGATCTTGGTGTCGGTGAAGCCGAGCCAGACGCCGAGGCCGAGCGGGTAGGTGAGAAAGCACAGCAGGAACACCGCCGCCGGCAGCATGAACAGCAGCCCGAGGCCGTTGCGGCTCTCGGTCAGCCATCCGAGCAGCGAGCGCCGGGGCGCGAGTGTGGCGGCTTTGGCCATGCGGCATTCCCTTCGCAGGTGGCGGGCGGGGCGATCCGCGCCCCGCCCATGGTCGAGGTCAGCCGTAGTAGCGGCTGGTCCGGCGCGCGGCGTTGGCGATCGCGTCGTCCGCCGACGTGCCGGTGACGGCCTCGGCGAACATGTCGACGAGCACGTAATCCGCCATCACGCCGGCCGAGGCGTAGCCGAGCGGGCCGGCGTAGCCGTTCGGGCGCAGCGACTCCGAGGCCTTGGCGTAGGGCGCGTGGATCGGGTTCGAGGTCCAGACCGGGTTCGCGGCGAAGTCCTTAAGCGCGCCGCAGCAGTAGGCGCTGGCGCCCTCGATCCAGGCGTTCATCCGGTCGGCGTCGTACATGAACTGCAGGTAGGCCATCGCCGCCTCGGGATAGCGCGTGTGGTTGAAGATCGACAGCGAGGTGGTCTGGTGCAGCTCGACCGACTGCCCGACCGGGCCGATCGGCATGTTGGTGGTGCGGATGTCGTCGGCCATCTCGGCCATCGCCGGGTCGTTGGCGGCCGCGTAGTAGAGCGAGACGCCGTTCGCCGTCAGCGACACCTGGCCGGCGAGGAAGGCGCGGTTGTTGTTGATGTCGAGCCAGCTCTCGGTGCCGGGGATGAAGGTCGCGTAGAGTTCCTTGGCGTACTCGATCGCCGCACGCGCCTCGGCGCTGTCGATGCCGACGGTGCCGTCCTCGTTGATCATCTTGCCGCCCTGGCTCCAGAGCAGCCAGTGGGCGTAGTTGTTGCCGTCGCCGACCGCCTTGCCGTGCGGGAAGCCGGCGGGGGTGCCGTTGGCCTTGAGGGCCTTGCACAGCTCGAGGAAGCCGGCGCTGTCGGTCGGGAACTCGGCGAAGCCCGCGGCCTCCATATGGCTCTGGCGATAGCAGATGGCGTTGCCGATGGCGGCGAGCGGCATGGCGATGAACTTGTCGCCCTGGGTCGCATAGCCTCTCGCGCCGTCGTACCAGCCGCCGTTGGCCTCGCCGAGCGCATTGGCGAGCTCGGTCACGTCGATCAGCTTGTCGGGATACTGGAAGGGGTCGTCGAACCAGCTCATCACCATGTCCGGCCCCGAGCCGACGTTGGCGGCGACGGCGGCCTTGGGACGCACGTCCTCCCAGCTCTCCTGGTCGACGCGGACCTCGACGCCGGTGGCTTCGGTGAAGGCGGCGGTGTTGGCGTTCCAGGCGGCTTCCTCGCCCGCGACGAAGGGCACCCAGCGCAGCAGCCGCAGCGAGGCGCCCGCCTCGGGGGTGTAGGTCGGCGCGGTCTGGGCGAAGGCGCGGCCCATGCCGAAGGCGGCGCCTGCGCCCAGCGCCGCGGCGCCGGCCATGAGATCTCTGCGGTTGATGGTCATGCGGAATTTCCTCCTTGTCGCGGGTTGGTTTGAGATCTGGAGACGGCGGCCCCGCGGCCGCCGTCCCTCAAGCGGAGATGCGCGCGCCGGACGTCGCGTCGAACAGATGCGTGGCGATCGGGTCGATCGACACCTGGATCTCCTCGCCGGGGCCCGCGGTGATGCGCTCGCGGAACACGCCGGTGATCACCGTCTCGCCGAGGCGCCCCAGGACATGGGTCTCGGACCCGGTCGGCTCGACGACGTCGACATGCAGCGGCACGTCGCCGCCGAGATGCATCGATTCCGGGCGCAGGCCGTAGACCACGTCGCCGGCCGGATGCGCCGCCAGCGGCCGGCCGATCGGCAGCGTCACGCCGTCGGCGGTGACGAAGCGCCCGGAATGGTCCGGGTCGATCCGGCCGCGCAGCATGTTCATCGCCGGCGAGCCGATGAAGCTCGCCACGAACAGGTTGGCCGGCATGTCGTAGAGGTCGAGCGGGGCGCCGACCTGCTCGACGCGGCCGTCGTGCATCACCACGATCTTGTCGGCCATGGTCATCGCCTCGATCTGGTCGTGGGTGACGTAGACCGTGGTGGTCTTCAGCCGCTGGTGCAGGTTCTTGATCTCGGCGCGCATCGAGACGCGCAGCTTGGCGTCGAGGTTCGACAACGGCTCGTCGAACAGGAACACCTGCGGGTCGCGCACGATGGCGCGGCCCATGGCGACACGCTGGCGCTGGCCGCCGGAAAGCTGGCGCGGGTAGCGGTCGAGCAGCTTCGCAAGCCCGAGGATCTCCGCCGCGGGCCGCACCTTCTCGGCGATCTCGGCCTTGGGCGCGCCCTTGAGGCTCAGCGAGAACGCCATGTTCTCCGCCACCGTCATGTGCGGGTAGAGCGCATAGTTCTGGAACACCATGGCGATGTCCCGCTCCTTCGGCGGCAGGTCGTTCACCACCTCCGCGCCGATGCGGATCTCGCCGGAGGTCACGTGCTCGAGCCCCGCGAGCATGCGGAGCAGCGTTGACTTGCCGCAACCGGAGGGCCCCACCAGCACGGCGAACTCGCCGTCCTCGATGTCGACCGAGACGCCGTGGAGCACTTCCACCGCGCCGAAGGACTTGCGCAGATTGCTGATCGTCACCGAAGCCATCGGCCGCAGTCCCCTCCCTGATCGCTTTCGTTCGTTTTGCCGGGAACGATAGAGCGGGGTTCGGGCCGCCGCAACCCGGGACGCGCCGAGGCGGCGCCGAGGCCAGGGCGATCGCATCTGGCGGACACGAGCGCGCCGATCCGGCATGGTGGCCCGAACGACCGAAGCGGGCCTCGGCCCGCGAGTTTCAGGCCCGACGAGCGAACGCACTGCGTTCGCGGGGCCAAGGGTTGGAGCGCTGGACGCGCGGAGGCCCTCAGGGGCGCAGA
>CAYTMB010000353.1:0-3225 GCA_964438465.1 uncultured Rhodovulum sp.
AACTTTTCCGCAATCTACACGGCACTATCTCGAAGACCTCCGCCGTCGCTGTCCCGAACCCGGCGCCCGCCCGCGAGGAGGGCGGCGGCGCGACCCCAAGCGGCCGAGAAGCGGCCGCCCGTCGCGCCGAAGGCGCGCCTCCGGCGTGACGGGCGGTCGGCCGCTTGTCTCTTCTGCGGGCGGCTCCGGTCGTGGAGATTGGAGCCGCCGTCCGTCACCGTCGCGAAGACCGGGCCGACGGAAGGGAAGGCGAAGGACGCCTCCGGTTCCGTCGGCGATCCGGGTCAGACGGGGTAGCGCAGGATCGCCGCGAGCGCGCCGCCGCCGGGCACGTCGGCGGCGCGGGCCGAGACGATGCGGCCGCCGGCCTTCAGCGTGCGCCGGGCGATCTCGTCGACGACGCCGTAGCTGTCGGCGCCGGCCGCGCCGGCGAAGGTCACCGCGCCGTCCTCGTCGGCGACCGTGCCGTCGATCACGGTGTCCATGTCGACGATCAGCGTGTCGACCGCGCCGAAGGTGGCGGCCCGCGCCGCCTGCGCGATGTCGGCGGTGGCGCGGCCCTGGGTCTCGCGCGTGGCGTAGAGCGCCGCGAGCTCGGCGATCTGCGCGGCCGCGAGCGCGTCGAGCACGCCGCGCGCGGCGGCGGCGAGCTCGTGGTCGGGGGTCTGGTCGGCGCCGCCGGGGATCACCTGCGCCGCGGTGTGCGGATAGCTCGAGACCGTGCGGTAGATCGAGGCCATCGGCTCGGCCGCGGCGACGATCAGCGGCCGCTCGTGGCCGGTCAGGAACGGGCGCAGCGCGGCGTCCACCGCGCGGGCGTAGCGGGTCAGCAGCGCGTTCTCGCTCATCGCGCCGGTGCGGCCCATCGCGCCCTGCTCGAGATGGCTCGACTTGCCCAGCGCCTGGTTGAAGTCGCGCGGCAGGCCGGGGACCTTGACGTCATGCGCGGGCAGGTCCGAGGAGACCTCGACCAGCCGGCAGGCGCCGACGCCGATCGCCAGCACATAGGCGTGGCTGGTGAAGCTCACCGCCCGCAGCAGCGGCTTGATATGCGCGCGGTCCGAGACTTCGACCATGCTGGTCAGCTTGCTGGGCAGGCGGAAGGTGGCCAGCCGCCCCTCGGAGGCGAAGATCGCGAGGCTGTTGGCCTGCACGGCCCAGAAGGCGTCGTCGTCGATCAGGCCCTGAACGGCCTCCTCGATCGGCCAGATGCTGCGCTTGGGGACCTCGGCCGCCTCGAGCTGGGCGACCGCCTCGCGCAGCAGGTTCTTCAGCTCGATCCGGTCGGCCTGGGCCTGCTGGGTCACCGGCGTGGTGCGCAGGTAGATCGAGACGGTGGGCCGGGCGCGATGGGCGGCGAGCGCCTCGATCTCGGCGCGCGAGGGCAGGTCGATGTGCAGCATGGCGGGCGGTCCTCCGGTGTGACTTGCGCGCACTGGTATGGCCGCCGCACCGGAAAGGAAAGGGCGTCAGCCCGGCCAGCCGTCGCCCGCCGCCAGCGCCGCGCGGATGGGGTCGCCATGTTCGTCGAGCCGGGGCGGCGGGCGGTCGCGGGCGATCTCGGCGTCCGAGAAGCGCAGCGGCGCGCGCGGCGCGGTCGAGCCGCCGATGGTCTGGGCGAGGCCGCGGTGCCGCGCCTGGGGATCGGCGAAGGCCTCGGCGACGGTGTTGATCGGCCCCGCCGGCACCCCGGCCGCCGCCATCGCCGCCAGCGCCGCGGCGCGCGGCAGCCGGGCGAACTCGGGCGCGAGCGCCGCGGTCAGCGCGGCGCGGTTCTCGACCCGGCCGCGGTTCAGCGCGAAGCGCGGGTCGGCGTGCAGCGCGAGGCCGAAGGCGGCGCTGAGCCGGGCGAACTGGCCGTCGTTGCCGCAGGCGATCACCAGCGGGCCGTCGGCGGCGTCGAACACCTGGTAGGGCGCGATGTTGGGATGGGCGTTGCCGAGGCGGCGCGGCTGGCGGCCGCCGATTAGGTGGTTGGTCGCCTGGTTCGCCAGCATGGCGATCTGGACGTCGAACAGCGCCATGTCGATATGCTGGCCGCGCCCGGTGCGCGCGCGCAGCGCCAGCGCCGCCTGCACCGCGATCACGCCGTAGAGCCCCGTGAACAGGTCGGCGATCGCGACGCCGGCCTTTTCCGGCGGGCCGTCGGGCTCGCCGGTCAGCTCCATGATCCCGCCCATCGCCTGGATCAGGAAGTCGTAGCCCGGCTCGGCCGCGCGCGGCCCGTCCTGGCCGAAGCCGGTGACCGAGCAGTAGACCACGCCCGGATTCGCCGCGGAGACCGACGGATAGTCGAGGCCGAACTTGACGAGGCCGCCGACCTTGAAGTTCTCCAGCACCACGTCGGCGCGGGCGGCGAGCGCGCGGGCCTGCGCCAGCTCGGCGGGGTCGCGGAAGTCGATGCGGATCGCGCGCTTGTTGCGGTTGGCGGCGTGGAAATAGGCCGCCGCGCCGTCCTCGGCGAAGGGCGGGCCCCAGCCGCGGGTCTCGTCGCCCTCGGGGCTCTCGACCTTGATCACGTCGGCGCCGAGGTCGGCGAGGGTCTGGCCGATCCAGGGGCCGGCGAGCACACGGGCGAGCTCCAGCACCTTCAGGCCTTCGAGCGGTTTCTGCGGCATCTCGCCTCCCGGTTTCGCAGCGGGGCATAGAAGGCCGCGGCGCCCGCGGTCAAGGCCGCCGGCCGCCGCGGGGCCGGTCATCCGCCCCGGCCCGCCGGCGCGATCGCCGGCCGCCGCCGGGTTTTCCGGGAAGTTCCGCAGTGTTCCGCAGTGTTCCACGCGAATTCCGGCGGCTTCCGTCCGGCTCGGGGCGGCCGGGGCGTAGAAGGGACGCATTCCCTCCCGCGGGCCCGCCGGATCGCGGCGGCCTTCGGGCGAGTCCAGAAAGGATCACCATGACCCATCTCGTCGCCGACCCCGTCGTGGTCGGACACTCGCAGCCGGGCGTCGGCTTCGGCCGCCGCCTGCTCGAGACGCTGCTGGTCTGGGACGCGCGCTACCGCGAGCGCCTGCGCCTGCGGGATCTGCCGGAGGAGCGCCTGCGCGACCTCGGGATGACGCGGCCGGACGTCGCGCGCGAAACCTCCCGGCCGATCTGGCGCGACTGAATAGACCTCGGCACCGCCGGTTGATCCTCCAGGGTCTGCGAAGCCGGTGGCAACTGATACGAGCTCCGGCTGATCGCCTCGGAGCTGGCCCGGACCGGGATGAGGTGGGCGCGCGCGGT
>CAYTMB010000354.1:0-3219 GCA_964438465.1 uncultured Rhodovulum sp.
CGCGAGGTGCTGGCGGCGGCCTACGAGAACGTCTCGGGCACCAACCAGGTGCATCGCGCCTGCCTCGCGCTGCTCGATCCGGTGGATTTCGCCGGGTTCCTGCGGGTGCTGACGCGCGACGTCGCGATGATCCTCGGGGTCGAGATCATCCGGCTGGGGCTGGAGGCGCCGGCCGCGACGCCCGGCCAGCCGCTGGGGCCGGCCGGGGCGCTGCACGCGGTGGTCCTGGCGCTGCCCGAGGGCGGGGTGGACGGCTACATCACCCAAGGGCGCGGTCTCGGGGCGCGGCGGGTGACGCTGCGGCGGCTCGATACGGCGCCCGCCGCGCTGTACGGCGCGAATGCGGGCGGGATCCGGTCCGAGGCGGTGCTGCGGCTCGATCTGGGCGAGGGCAACCTCGCCGGGGTGCTGGGGTTCGGCGCGACCGATCCGCACCGGTTCCACCCCGATCAGGGCGTGGACCTGCTGACCTTCTTCGCGGGGGTCGCCGAACGCTGCCTGCGGCGCTGGCTGGCGTGACCGCGAGCGCCGGCGCCGAGGCCCTGCTCGGCGACTGGCTGGCGCAGCTCGCCGCGGTGCGCGGGGCGAGCCCGCGCACGATCACCGCCTATCAGCGCGACGTTTCGGGATTTCTCGGGTTCCTGGCGCAGCACTGGGGCGGGCCGGTCGGGCGGGCGCGGCTGGCCGAGGTCGGCACGTCGGACATGCGGGCCTGGATGGCGCGCGAGCGCGGGCGCGGGCTGTCGGCGCGGTCGCTGGCGCGGGCCTTGTCGGCGGTGCGCAGCTTCTACGCCTGGCTGGCCGAGGCTCACGGCGTCGAGGCGCCGGCGGTGACGGCGACGCGCGGACCGCGGCGCAAGGCGCGGCTGCCGCGGCCGGTGTCGCCTGAGGCGGCCAAGGACCTGATCGCGACCATCGAGCTGCAGAGCCTGGAGTCCTGGGTGGGCGCGCGCGACGTGGCGGTGGCGACGCTGCTCTACGGCTGCGGCCTGCGCATCTCCGAGGCGCTGGCGCTGCGGCAGGGCGACGCGCCGCTGGGCGAGGTGCTGCGCATCCGCGGCAAGGGCGGGCGCGAGCGGCTGGCGCCGGTGCTGCCGGTTGTGGCGCGGGCGGTCGAGACCTACCGCGCGCTCTGCCCCTACGCGCCGGGGCCGGAGGCGCCGCTGTTCCTCGGCGTCCGCGGCGGGCCGCTGAATCCGCGGCAGGTGCAGGGCGCGATGGCGGCGGCGCGCCGCCAGCTCGGGCTGCCGGCGACGGCGACGCCGCATGCGCTGCGGCATTCCTTCGCGACGCATCTGCTGGAGGCGGGCGGCGACCTGCGCACGATCCAGGAGCTGCTCGGCCACGCCTCGCTGGCAACGACGCAGGTCTACACCGGCGTCGATCAGGTGCGGCTGATGGAGAGCTACATGGCCGCGCATCCGCGGGCGCGGGGTTAGGGCGCGCCCGGCGTGACTGTCGCTGGGGGCCGCGATAATCCCCTAGGGCGGGAGCGGCGCGCGTGTTAGCAGGCGCGCGGAACCTATGAGGAAACCGGGCGGATGGCCGAAATGCGCGCAGACGCGCCCGAGGCGGCGGCGGAGCGCCGCCGGGCCAGGTTCGATCCCGTCGGGATCGTGCTGGCGGCGGCGTTCTTCGCGGCGGCGCTGACGCCGTCGCTGATCCCGCGCGAGCCGCTGCTGCAGGGCGCGCTGGGCGGCGTGGTCGCGGCGATCGGCTACGAGATCGGCGGGCTGCTCGACTGGATCTGGCGCTTCGCCGAGCTGCCGCGCCCGGGCGCGCGCTGGGCGCGGCGCTGGCGGCGGGCGGCCGGCGTCGCGGCGCTCGTCGTCGCGGGGGCGGCGCTGTCGCAGGCGGCGGCGTGGCAGAACGCGACGCGGCGGGTCTTCGGCATGCCGCTGGTCGAAAGCTCGCATCCGCTGACGGTGGCGGTGGTGGCGCTGGCGGTGTTCGGCCTGCTCTGGGGGCTGTTCCGGCTGTTCGCCGCGCTGCGGCGGCGGATCGACGCGCAGGCGTCGCGGCTGATCCCGCGCCGGCTCGGGCAGGTGGTCGGCTTCGCGCTGGCGCTGTGGCTGTTCTGGGCGCTGATCGACGGCGTCCTGGTGCGCCGGGTCTTCGAGATCGCCGACGCCTCCTTCGAGGCGGCGGACGCCTTCATCGAGCCCGACCAGCCGCAGCCGGTCGACCCGCGCGCCAGCGGCAGCGCGGACTCGCTGGTCGACTGGACCGAGATGGGGCGTCACGGCCGCGCCTATGTCGCCACCGCCCCGAGCCGCGCCGAGATCGCCGAATTCGCCGGGCCGGAGGCGCTCGATCCGATCCGGGTCTATGTCGGGCGGCGCGCCGCCGAGACGCCGCGCGCGCGCGCCGAACTGGCGCTGGCCGAGCTGATCCGGGCCGGCGGCTTCGAGCGGTCGGCGCTGGTGGTGGTGGTTCCGGTCGGCACCGGCTGGATGGATCCCGGCGCGCACGACACGCTGGAGTTCATGCTCGGCGGCGACGTGGCGACGGTGGCGGTGCAGTACTCGTACCTGACCAGCGTGCTGTCGCTGTGGGCGCATCCGACCTATGGCGTGGAGCAGGCGCGCGAGCTGTTCAACCTCGTCTACGCGCACTGGACCGCGATGCCGCGCGAGAGCCGGCCGAAGCTCTATGTGCACGGGCTGAGCCAGGGCGCGTACAACAGCCAGGCGACGCTGCCGCTGCTCGACATGCTGGCCGATCCGATCGACGGGGCGATGTGGGCGGGCTCGCCGTTCTTCAGCGCCTACTGGCGGTATGTGCGCGAGAACCGGGTGGCCGGCAGTCCGGTCTGGCTGCCGCAGTTCGGCAACGGCTCGCTGGCGCGCACGGTCAGCCAGTACGGCGTCAGCGCCGCGCCCGCGCCCTGGGGGCCGACGCGGCTGGTGTTCCTCAACTACGGCAGCGATCCGATCGTCTGGTTCAACCAGGCCTCGGCCTGGTTCCCGCCCGACTGGCTGGCGGCGCCGCGCGCGCCGGACGTGGCGCCCGAGCTGGGCTGGTTCCCGGTGGTGACCACCTTCCAGCTCGCGCTCGACATGGCCAATTCGCTGGCCGTGCCGGGGTTCGGCCACGCCTATGTCGCGCCCGACTATATCGACGCCTGGGCCGAGGCGCTCGACCCGCCGGGCTGGCGCCCGGCGCGGGCCGAGGCGCTGAAGGCGATCTTCGCGACCCGGCCGGGGCCGTTCGACTGAG
>CAYTMB010000355.1:0-3217 GCA_964438465.1 uncultured Rhodovulum sp.
CGCGCCTGCCAGGGGCAGGCAGGCGCGCACCGATTTGTCGACGGACAAATCGGTGGAGCGACTGCGGCGACTGGGTGCTCCAACCTCATCCGGGTTCAGGCCGACCCCGAGGCGATCCGCCGGCGCGACGGGGAGACGTCGGGATGGGCGCGGGCTGGAGCCTGTGCGGACCGGGTCCAGGCCTGAGCCCGGATTGTCGTGTCGCATGGAGGCGTCCGCGGGCCCGGCGCGCGCGCCGGGCCCGCGGCGCGGTCAGTAGGTCTTGACCGTGTCTTCGAGGAAGAACCGGCCGAGCGGGTTCTGGGTGAAGTTCTCGACGCCCTTGCGGGTCACGTTGATGAAGGGGCTGTAGTAGAGGTCGATCCAGTGCGCGTCGGCCTTGGCCAGTTTCTGGATCTCGAAATACATCGCTTCGCGCTTGGCCGGATCGAGCTCCAGCCGGGCGTCGGCGACCAGCTGCTTGACCGTCTCGTTCTCGTAGCGGGTCATGTAGTTCATGTTGACGTCATGCCCGACGACGAAGGTGGTCTTCTGGTCCGGGTCGAGGATGTCGTTGGTCCAGTACATCACCGACAGGTCGTAGTCGCCGTCCACCAGCATGTCCCAGGTCTGGCTGGCGTCCATCTTGGTGAGGTTCACGGTGACGCCGACGTCGGCCAGCTGCTGCTGGAGCAGCACGGCGATCTGCTCGTCGACCTCGTTGCCGGCGTTCACCAGATAGTCGAGCGTCACGCCCTCCTGCCCGGCCTCGGCCAGCAGCGCCCGCGCCTTCTCGGGATCGAAGGCGCGCGCGCCGTTGTCGTCGCTGTGGTAGAGCGCGCCGCCGGGGACGAAGCTGTTCGCGACGCCGCCCTGGGCGAAGGTGACGGTGTCGACGATGGCCTGCTTGTCGATGGCGTAGTCGAGCGCCTCGCGCACCCGCAGGTCGTCGAGCGGCGCGCTCTCGTGGTTCATCAGCAGGTGATCCTCGCGGGTCGAGGGCTCGATCAGCACGGTGAGGTTCGGATCCTGCTTCAGCTCGGCCACGCGGGCGAAGGGCACGAAGATCGCGGCGTCGAGCTCGCCCGCCTGCACGTTCAGCATCCGGGTGTTGTCGTCGGGCACCGAGATCCATTCGACGCCGTCGAGGCTGACGCTGTCGGCCTGCCAGAACTCGGGGTTCTTCTTCAGGATCACCCGGTCGCCGCGCCGCCATTCGTCGACCACGAAGGCGCCCGAGGCGATCGGGTTCTCGGCGTAGGCCTCCTCGCCCATCGCCTCGATCCCGGCCTTCGAGATCACCGAGGTCGCCGGCATCGCCAGCGTGGAGAGGAACGGCGCCGACGGCCCGGACAGGGTGATGACCAGCGTCTTCGGATCCGGGGTCTGCATGTCGGCGATGACCTGGTAGCCGTCCGACCACAGCGACAGCTCGCTGTCGCGGACCCGCTCCAGCGAGAACCTGGCGTCCTCGGAGGTGATCGGCGAGCCGTCCGAGAACTTCGCCTCGCGCAGGTGGAAGGTGTAGGTCAGCCCGTCGTCGGAGACCTCCCAGCTTTCGGCGAGGCCGGGGATCAGCTCCTTGCCGGATTTGTCGACGCGCACCAGCACGTCGTAGACGTTCATGAACACCCAGAAGTCGATGTTCTGCGCGGTGTTGATCGGATCGAAGGTGCTGGAGTCCTCGCGCCGGCCGATGGTCAGCACGCCGGCGGCCTCCGCCACCGAGACCAGCGCGGTCGAGGCGGCCAGGGCGATAATCCCGACGCGGGTCAGTTTGGCGATCATGTCAGTGCACTCTCCTGTTGGGTGGTGATGGCGCCGGGCCCGCCGCCGATCGGCCGGTCGGGGTCGATGTCCGGGATCGCGGCGATCAGGGCCGCGGTGTAGGCCTCGCGCGGGCTGGCGAAGATCCCGGCGGTCGGGCCCTCCTCGACGATGCGGCCATGATGCATGACCACGACCCTTTCGCAAAGGTCGCGCACGATGGCGAGGTCATGGGCGATGAACACCAGGGTGAGCCCGGTGCGCGCGGCGAGGTCGCGGAACAGCGCGATGATCTGGGCCTGGATGGTCACGTCGAGCGCCGCGACGCATTCGTCGGCGACGATGACGCGCGGATCGACCGCCAGCGCCCGGGCGATGCCGGCCCGCTGGCACTGCCCGCCCGACAGGCTGCGCGGGCGGCGGCCGGCGAAGTCGCGCCCGAGGCCGACGAGGTCGAGCAATTCGCCGATGCGGCCCGGGATGCGCGCGGCGGGGATCTTGCCCTGGGTGCGGAGCACCTCGGCGAGGGTGTCGCCGACGGTCATGCGCGGGTTGAGCGAATTGAACGGGTCCTGGAACACCATCGCCGCCTCGGCCCGCAGCCGGCGCAGCGTCGCGGCGCGGTCGAGCGTCAGCACCGAACCGTCAAAGGCGACATGGCCGGCGGCGATCGGCGTCAGCCCGAGCATCGCGCGGGCGAGCGTGCTCTTGCCCGACCCGCTCTCGCCGACGACGCCGACGGTCTCGCCGGGCCAGATCCGCAGATCGACGCCCTTGAGCGCGGCGAACGCCCGCTTCCTGCCGAGGAAACCGCCGCCGGCCGGGAACTCGACCTTCAGGTCGTCGATTTCGAACAGCGGCCGGGTCGCGGTCGGGTGCGGGTGCACGGTCGCCGTCGCCTCGACCGACAGCGAGGGATGCGCCGCGATCAGCTGGCGGGTGTAGGCGTGCCGCGGCGCGGACAGCAGCGCGCGCTTGTCGCCCTGCTCGACCACGCGGCCGTCGCGCATGACCGCGATCCGGTCGCAGGTCTGGGCGACCACGCCGAGATCGTGGCTGATCAGCACGATGGACAGGCCCCGGCTGGCGCGCAGCTCGATCAGCAGGCGCAGGATCTGGGCCTGGATGGTGACGTCGAGCGCGGTGGTCGGCTCGTCCGCGATCAGGATCTCGGGGTCGCAGGCCAGCGCGATGGCGATCATCGCCCGCTGGCGCATGCCGCCGGAGAACTCGTGCGCGTGGCTGGCGAAGCCGCGCGCCGGGTCGGGAAAGCCGACCTGCCCGAGCAGGGCGATCGCCTCGGCCTTGGCGGCGGCGGGGCCGAGGCCGCGGTGGCGGCGCAGTCCCTCGCGGATCTGGTCGCCGATCCGCATCACCGGATCGAGATGGCTGGTGGGGTTCTGGAAGATCATCCCTATCCGCCGCCCGCGGATGGCGAGCATCTGCGCCTCCGGGGCCCGGGTGATGTCGC
>CAYTMB010000356.1:0-1243 GCA_964438465.1 uncultured Rhodovulum sp.
GTGACATAGGACGGGCCGCCGCCCCAGGCCGGGCCGCCCCAGCCGGGGCCCCAGGGTCCGCCCCAGGCGCCATAGGCGGAGGGCCAGGGGCCCGGGCCGGGCCAGGCGCCGGGCATGCGGACCCACCGGCTTTGCACCGCGGCTTCGGCGGAGCCGGCGAGCGCGCCGGCGCGGCAGTCGATCCGGAGCGTCGGCGACTGTGGGCCGAAGCCGGGGAAAACCAGGCGGCCGGGGGTCCGCAACTGCGCCGAGAACAGGATCGAGGTGATCTGGCAGCTGGCGCCGCCGACTTCGCGGGACTGGCCGTCCGCGCCGGCGACGAAGCTGCGCACCACGACGTCGGCCTGGCCCTGCACCGCCTCGAAGCGGCCGGCGGGCACCGCCACGGTCTCGCGCAGCGGCAGGCCGCCGGTGGCGCAGCCGGCGAGCGCCAGCGCGGCGAGGACGGCGGCCGGCGCGCGCATCGGGCCTATTCCGCGGCGTGGGCGCGCGGCCAGCCGCCGGCGTCGAAGGCGGCGAGCAGCTCGGCGCGGCGGCGGTCGGCGGCGGCGGCCGCCGCCGCCTTCACATGGCCGAAGCCGCGGATCTCCAGCGGCTGGAGCGCGAGCTCCAGCGCGATGTCGCGGGTGGCGGGGGTCATTTCGCGCAGGATGCGGTCGATGTCGGCCTCGTAGCGCGCGATGAGGTCGCGCTCCATGCGGCGCTCGGCGCTGCGCCCGAAGGGATCGAGCGGCGTGCCGCGCAGCCGCTTGAACCGCGCGAGCAGCTTCATCGCCCGCAGCATCCAGGGGCCGAATTCGGATTTCACCGGATGGCCCTGCGCGTCCCTGCGGCCGAGGATCGGCGGGGCGAAGTGGAAGCGCATTTCGCGCACGCCGTCGAACTGGCCGGCGACGGCGGCCTCCAGCGTCTCGGCGTGCAGCCGGGCGACCTCGTATTCGTCCTTGTAGCCGAGCAGCTTGTGGTAGCCGCGGGCGACGGCGGCGCCGAGCTCGGCGTCCCGCGCGGCGGTGGCGGCGACCCGCTCGCGGTAGCGCCGGGCGAGGGCGGCGTCCTGGTATTTCTCGAGATGCGCGGCGCGGCGGGCGACGAGCGTGTCGAGCTCCGCGGCGGGCGGCGGCGCCTCGGGGGCCAGTGCTGCGGCCGCCGCCGCCGGCTCGGCGATCGCCCAGCGGCCGAGGCGGAAGGCGGCCTTGTTGCCCTCGACCCCGGCGGCGTTGAGCTCGATCGCGCGCAGCATCGC
>CAYTMB010000356.1:1343-3217 GCA_964438465.1 uncultured Rhodovulum sp.
TCGCCGCCGATCAGCGCGTCGGCCTCGCCGACCGCGACGCGGATCGCGGTGATGTCGGCGGGCGTCTCGGCGATGCGGCAGTGGATATGCACCGCGCCGCCCTTCTGCGCGAGGCCGGCCATCTCCATCACCCCGGCGGCCTTGCCCTCGACATGCGCGGCCATCGCGAGCACCGCGCCGACGGTGACGACGCCGGTGCCGCCGACGCCGGTGATCACGGTGTTCCAGGAGTGGTTTATCGCCGGCAGCTTCGGCTCGGGCAGATCCGGGATGGCGAGTTCGGCGGGGGCGGCCTTCTTCACCTGCGCGCCTTCGAGGGTGACGAAGCTGGGGCAGAAGCCGTTGAGGCAGGAGAAGTCCTTGTTGCAGGAGGACTGGTCGATGGCGCGCTTGCGGCCGAACTCGGTCTCGAGCGGGACGATCGAGACGCAGTTCGACTGCACGCCGCAGTCGCCGCAGCCCTCGCAGACCGCCGGGTTGATGAAGACGCGGCGGTCGGGGTCGGGGAAGCGGCCGCGCTTGCGGCGGCGGCGCTTCTCGGCGGCGCAGGTCTGGATGTAGATGATCGCGGAGACGCCGCTGGTCTCCTGCAGCTCGCGCTGCACGGCGTCGAGATCGTCGCGCGGGCGCATCTGAACCGAGGGCGGGAAGGCCTTGAAATCGACGTCTTCCTTGGGGTCGTAGACGCCGAAGATGCGGCCGACGCCCATCGCGGTCAGCTCCTGGGCGATGCGCTGGGGCGAGAGGTCGCCCTCGTTGTGCTGGCCGCCGGTCATCGCCACGGCGTCGTTGTAGAGGATCTTGTAGGTGATGGTCGTCCCGGCGGCGAGCGCGGCGCGGATCGCCTGCACGCCCGAATGGTTGTAGGTGCCGTCGCCGAGGTTCTGGAAGACGTGTTTGCGGGTGGAGAAGGGCGCCTCGCCGATCCAGTTGGCGCCCTCGCCGCCCATGTGGGTGAAGCCCTCGGTGTCGCGGTCCATCCACTGCGCCATGTAGTGGCAGCCGATCCCGGCATAGGCGCGGGCGCCCTCGGGCAGCCGGGTCGAGGTGTTGTGCGGGCAGCCCGAGCAGAACCACGGCTTGCGGCTGGCGATCTCCTCGGCGTTGTCGGCGCGCAGCGATTCGACGAGCAGGGCGCGGCGGGCCTTGAGCATGCCGGTGTCGACGCCGTCCTCGGCGAGCAGGTCGCCGAGGGTGCGGGCGATCTTGACCGGATCGAGCGCCGCCTTGACGGTGAACACGGTCTCGCCGCGCTCGTTCTTCCAGCCGGTGACGCGGCGGCCGCGGCGGTCGTCGAAGATCGCCTCCTTGATCTGCACCTCGATGAGCTTGCGCTTCTCCTCGATGACGATGATGTGCTCGAGGTCGTGCGCCCACTCGCGGAAGCTCGCCATGTCGAGCGGCCAGACCATGCCGACCTTGTAGGTGGTGATCCCGAGCCGGGCGCATTCCGCCGCATCGAGGCCGAGCAGTTCGAGCGCATGGGCGGTGTCGAGCCAGGACTTGCCCGCGGAGACGATGCCGATCTTGGCGCCGGCGTCGCCGTGCATGCGTTTGTCGATCTTGTTCGCGCGGGCGAAGGCTTCGGCGGCGAAGCGCTTGTAGTCGTGCAGCCGCGCCTCCTGCGCGACCGGGGTGTCGCCGAGGCGGATGTTGAGGCCGTCCGGCGGCATCGCGAAGTCGGTGGGCGCGGCGATGGTCAGCCGGTGCGGGTCGCCGTCGACGACCTCGGTCACCTCGATGGTGTCCTTGACGCATTTCAGCCCGACCCAGCAGCCGGAATAGCGGCTGAGCGCCCAGCCGAGGATGCCGTAGTCGAGCACCTCCTGCACGCCGGCGGGCGACAGGATCGGCATCATCGCGTCGACCAGCGC
>CAYTMB010000357.1:0-3207 GCA_964438465.1 uncultured Rhodovulum sp.
GCGGCGCAGACCTCGTGCGGGTCGGCGCCCTCGGCGGCGCAGAGCGCGAGCCGGGCGGCCCCAAGCGCCGCGCCGATGTCGCTGTCGGCGGCGAGCCGCAGCGGCCGGTCGAGCGCCGAGGCGATGATGCGCAGCCAGGCGTCGGAGCGCGAGCCGCCGCCGACCGCGAGCGCGCTCTCGAAGTCGGTCCCCGCCGCGGCGAGCGCCGCCTGGCAGTCGGCGAAGGCGAAGGCGACCCCCTCCATCACCGCCTGCGCGAGGTCGGCCGCGTCATGGGCCTGGGCGAGGCCGACGAAGGCGCCGCGGGCGGCGGGATCGTTGTGCGGCGTGCGCTCGCCCGACAGGTAGGGCAGGAAGGCGACCGGCGAGGCGGCCGTCGGCGCGCCCACCGAGGCGGCGAGGTCGCGCGCGCTCCTGCCGGTGATGCGCGACAGCCATTCCAGGCTGTCGGCCGCCGACAGGATCACCCCCATCTGGTGCCAGGTGTCGGGGATGGCGTGGCAGAAGGCGTGCACGGCGCCCTCGGTGTTCGGCGAGAACCGGGCGTTCGAGACGAAGAGCACGCCCGAGGTCCCGAGCGAGACGAAGGCCGAGCCGGGGGTGACGACGCCGACGCCGCAGGCCGCCGCGGCGTTGTCGCCGGCGCCGCCGGCGACCACCACCGGGCCGCGGGCGCCCCAGCGGGCCGCCAACTCGGGGGTCAGCTCGCCCGAGCTGGCGCTGCCCTCGACGAGGCGGGGCATCTGGGCGCGGCTGAGCCCGGTCGCCTCCAGCAGGTCGTCGGACCAGTCGCGCGCGCCGACGTCGAGCCAGAGCGTGCCCGAGGCGTCCGACATGTCCGAGACATGGTGGCCGGTCAGCCGGAAGCGGACGTAGTCCTTGGGCAGCAGCACCGTCGAGACATGGGCGAAGACCTGCGGCTCGTGCTTGCGCAGCCATTGCAGCTTGGGCGCGGTGAAGCCGGCCATCGCGATGTTGCCGGCGACCTCGCGCGACCGGGGAAAGGCCGCCTCGATCTCGGCGCATTCGGCGACGGCGCGGCCGTCGTTCCACAGGATGGCCGGGCGCAGCACGCGGTCGTCGTCGTCGAGGCAGACCGCGCCGTGCATCTGGCCCGACAGGCCGAGGCCGCGCAGCCCGGCGAGGCCGTGGGCGGCGGCGAGGGCGTCGACGGTCGCGAGCACGCCGCGCCACCAGTCCTCGGGGTCCTGCTCGGACCAGCCGGGCTGCGGGCGGCGCACCTCGAGCGCGTGGCTCGCCTGGCCGATCAGGCGCTGGCCGGCGTCGAACAGCGCCGACTTGACCGAGGAGGTGCCGATGTCGATCCCGAGATACATGGCGTTATCGCGCGGATCGGCGCCGGGTCCGGCCCGGCGTCCCGCCGCGGCGGATCATGCCGGCCCCGCCGGCGCGAACGACCTGAACGACGTCATCTCAACCCTCCCAAACGGCGCCGGCCCCTGCGGTTCCTTGTCCCGGAACGCGCGTCGGCGGAGCGGCGCGGTCAACATCGTTGCCGCGCCGGGGCTTGTCAAACGTTCCGTGGCGCGGCGCGCGGGCGGCTACAGGCCGAACCAGCGCCGCAGCGGCGCCAGCAGGCCGGCCGCGGCCAGTCCGACGCAGACCCCGACGACGAAGCGGACCGGAAAGCTGCGCAGCCGGGGCGCCGCGACCCCGAGCAGGCCGCAGATCGCTGCGTAGTAGACCAGCGGGACCGGGTCCATCGCCGCCCTCCCTCAGGCCGCGGCGCCGAAGATCTGGCCGCCGTGGTCGGCCAGGTAGATCCGCAGCCAGGGGGTGTAGGCGGCCGGGTCGGCGGCGATCCCGGCGCGCAGCGCGTCGAGCCCGACCCAGCGCACCGCCATCACCTCGGCCGGGTTCGGCGCGAGGCGCAGGCCCGCGTCGGCGGCTGCGGTGAACAGGCTGACCACCTCGTGCTCGACCAGGCCGCCGCCGACCTCGGCGCGGTACTCGACGCGGTCGCGCGGGGTGAGCGCGAGGCCCTCGATCCCCAGTTCCTCGCGCAGCCGGCGCGCGGCGGCGCCCGCCATCGGCTCGCCCCAGTGCGGATGCGTGCAGACCGCGTTCGCCCAGAGGCCGGGGGTGTGGTACTTGCCGAGCGCGCGGCGCTGGAGCAGCGTGCGCGGCCCGTCCATCACGAAGACCGAGATCGCCGGGTGGCGCAGCCCGCGCCGGTGGACCTCGAGCTTGTCCACCGCGGCCAGCCGGCCGTCGATCCAGGCGGGGATGTTCTGCGTCATGCCGCGGGTCCGGGCGTCGTAGGGTCGCCGATGTTCTTGGCGATTATCGGCGGATGCGCAAGGGGTTGGCGCGGCCGGGAGGGTGTAACGCCGACGGCCCTGGCGCGCGACTCGCGCCGAAGCCCTCCCGAATCCCGAAAAGTGGCAAGCCGGTTTCCAGCCAGTTTCCAGCCGGATTCCAGCCGCCGAAAACGACGCCTTTTCAGATGCTTGCCTCGCATCCGTCCCAGCCGGCGGTTTTCGCGCTATGTCACCCCGAACCGCGGGCCGTCGGTCGGGGACGACGGCCGTTGGTATGACTTGCCTTGGCGGCGCGCGCGGCGATTATGGTGCGGGGGTTTGATCGGGATCAACGACCTCGCCCGACCAAGGCCCCAGGGTTCGACCGGCGGGGGCGGGCCGTACACCGGGCGTAAACCCGGGGCGGACTACCTCCCGGTGGACCTGGGCGGGAAGATCGGCTATGCGCGCGGCGACGCGCCCCCTGGCCGGACTGCGGGCCGCGCCGGCGTCACGGGCGGAGCGCGACCCAGCGCCGCGGCGCGCGCGGCCGGGAGCCGGGACTGTAAGGAAGCGAGCGAATGACCTACGACGCCCTGTTTCGCCAGCAACTCGACGCCCTGCGCCGCGAGGGCAACTACCGGGTGTTCGCCGAGCTGGAGCGCTGCAACGGCGCCTTCCCCAAGGCGCGGCGGCACGGCGCGGGCGGCGCGGACGACGTGACGGTCTGGTGCTCGAACGACTATCTCGGGATGGGCCAGCACCCGGCGGTGCTCGCGGCGATGCACGAGGCGCTCGACCGCTGCGGCGCCGGCGCCGGCGGCACCCGCAACATCTCGGGCAACAACCACGACCATGTGCTGCTCGAGGCCGAGCTCGCCGACCTGCACGGCAAGGAGGCGGCGCTGCTGTTCACCTCGGGCTATGTCTCGAACTGGGCGACGCT
>CAYTMB010000358.1:0-3198 GCA_964438465.1 uncultured Rhodovulum sp.
CGCCCGGACCGGAGGCGCGGGACGCCGGCGCGCGCCGGGCGGCGGCCGGGCCGGGCGGAGCGCTCAGACCTCATCGCCGATCCCCGCGCGCAGGCCGTCGCGGACCCGCGCGGCGATCTCGAGAAAGTCCCGGCTCTCGCGGATGTGGAGCGGGCGCTCGCGCGGCAGCGGGCTCTCGATCACGTCGGTCACCCGGCCCGGGCGCGGGCTCATCACCACGATCCGCGTCGAGAGATAGACCGCCTCCGGGATCGAATGCGTGACGAAGGCGATGGTCTTGCCGGTGCGGTCCCACAGCGCCAGCAGCTGCTCGTTGAGCTTGTCGCGCACGATCTCGTCGAGCGCGCCGAACGGCTCGTCCATCAGCAGGATGTCGGCGTCGAACGCCAGCGCCCGCGCGATGCTCGCGCGCTGCTGCATTCCGCCCGACAGCTGCCAGGGGAACTTCTTCTCGAACCCGGTCAGCTCGACCAGCTCCAGCACCCGCGCCACCCGCGCCGCCTGCTCGGCCCGGGCGTAGCCCATCACCTCCAGCGGCAGCCCGACGTTGCGCGCGATGGTGCGCCAGGGGAACAGCCCCGCCGCCTGGAACACATAGCCGTAGGCCCGCCGGGCCCGCGCCTCGGCGGGGCTCATGCCGTTGACGGTGATCGAGCCCGCCGTCGGCTGTTCCAGATCCGCCGCCACCCGCAGGAACGTCGTCTTGCCGCAGCCCGACGGCCCGATGAAGCTGACGAAGTCGCCCTTGCCGATGCTCAGGGTCACGTCCTTGAGCGCGTGCACCGGCCCGTCGTTCGTCGCGAAGACGAGGTTCAGGCCGCGCGCCTCGATCACCGGAGCGCTCAAGCGGCGCGCCCCCGCAGCACCGCCCAGGCCCCGGTGACGGCTTCGACCGCCGCATCCGCGTCGGCCTCCGTGCACCGCCCCGAGCTGACCGAAAACCGCAGGATCGCCCGGCCGCGCCAGTCACCGACGCTGGGAAACGCCCGCCCCCCGGCCTGGACCCGCGCCAGCAGCGCCATCGTCGCCGCGTCGCCGTCCTGCGTCGCCACCGCGACCTGGTTCAGCACCACCTCGTTCATCACCTCCAGCCCCGGTGCGGCGGCCAGCCCCGCCGCGATCCGCCGCGCCGCCCGGCAGTTGCGCGCGACCATCCCGGCGATCCCCGCGCGCCCAAGCGCCCGGATCGTCGCCCACAGCGCGAAGCCCCGCGCCCGCCGCGACAGCTCCGGGGTGAAATCCCCCGGATCGCGCGCCGCCCCCTGCGGCAGGTAGCTCGCGCTGACGCCCATCGCCCGGCGCTGCGCTTCGGCGTCGCGCACCATGACGAGGCCGCAGTCGTAGGGCGTCTGCAGCCATTTGTGCCCGTCCGTCGCCCAGCTGTCGGCGCCCTCGATCCCCTCGGTCAGCCCCCGCGTCTCCGGGCAGGCGCGCGCCCAGAGCCCGAAGGCGCCGTCGACATGCACCCAGGCGCCCGCCTCGCGCGCCGCCGCGACGATCTCGGGGAACGGATCGAAGGCCCCCGAGTTGATGTGCCCCGCCTGCGCCAGCACCAGCGCCGGCCCCCGCGCCGCCGCCAGCGCGGCGCGCAGCCCGTCCGCCCGCATCGCGCCCTGGTCGGTCACGGCCACCCTCGCCACGCGCTCGGCCCCGAAGCCGATCAGCCGCAGCCCGAGGAACATCGTCGAATGCGCCTCGGCCCCGACGATCACCGTCACTTCCGGCGCGCCGAACAGCCCCTTCGCCTCCACGTCCCATCCCGTCCGCGCCAGCAGCGCGTTGCGCGCCGCCGCCATCGCGACCGCATTCGCCATCGTGGCCCCGGTGGTCAGGCCGAAGCCCGCCTCGCGCGGCAGGTCGAGCAGGTCGAGCGCCCAGCGCCCCGCGACCTCCTCCGCCGCCGCGCCGGCCGGGGACGCCGCCGCCAGCGGCGCGTTCTGTCCCCAGGCGGAGGCGAGCCAGTCCGCGGCGACGCCGACCGGATGCGACGCCCCCTGCACCCAGCCGAAGAACCGCGGCGAGGGCACGCCCGTCAGCCCCGGCGCCGCCGCCGCGATCAGATCGGCGACGACGGCCTGCGGCTCGCCCGGCCGCTCCGGCGTCGGCCCGCCGAAACCGGCCAGCGCCGCGGCGTAGCCCGCCGCCGGTCCGATCGGGCGGTCCGCCACCCCGGCGCGCCAGGCGATGGCCGCCTCGGCCGCCCCGCGCAGCGCCGCCGCCTCCGCGTCGGTCAGGCCCTGCATCACACCCCCGACGGGATGTCGGTCGGATCGCGCCGCACCCCGCGCGGCGCGGTCAGCGCCTTCCAGGCCGTGAGCGCCACATGCGCCGCCGGGAAGGCCGGCCGCGGCACGAACTTGCCCCGGCCCGGCTGCGGCTGGCTGTTCTGGCCGTCCGCCCAGACCACGTCGCCGCGGCTGAGCGTGTAGCGCGGCAGGCCGCGCACCGTGCGGCCCTCGAACACGTTGTAGTCGATGATCGACTTCTGCGCCGTCGCCGAGATGGTCTTGGTGAGCCTGGGGTCCCAGACCACGATGTCGGCGTCCGCGCCTTCGACGATCGCGCCCTTGCGCGGATAGACGTTGAGGATCTTCGCGATGTTGGTCGAGGTCACCGCCACGAACTCCGAGGGCGTCAGCCGCCCGGTCTCCACCCCCTCGGTCCACAGCACCGGCATCCGGTCCTCGAGCCCGCCGGTCCCGTTCGGGATCGACGGAAAGCCGCCCAATCCCATGCGCTTCTGCGCCGTCGTGAAGGCGGCGTGATCGGTCGCCACCACCTGCAGCGATCCCGCCTGCAACCCGGCCCAGAGGCTCGCCTGATGCTCCTTCGCGCGGAACGGCGGCGACATCACCCGCCGCGCGGCGTAGTCCCAGTCCTTGTTGAAATACTCGCCCTCGTCGAGCGTCAGGTGCTGGATCAGCGGCTCGCCGTAGACCCGCATCCCCTTCTGCCGCGCCCGCCGGATCGCCTCGTGCGCCTGCTCGCAGGAGACATGCACGATATAGAGCGGCACGCCGGCGGCGTCGGCGATCATGATCGCGCGGTTCGCCGCCTCGCCCTCGACCTCGGGGGGGCGCGAATAGGCATGCCCCTCCGGCCCGGTGACGCCCGCGTCCATGTATTTCTTCTGCAGCTCCGCCACGATGTCGCCGTTCTCGGCATGGACCAGCGGCAGCGCGCCGAGCTCGGCGCAGC
>CAYTMB010000359.1:0-1961 GCA_964438465.1 uncultured Rhodovulum sp.
GGTTCGGGGCCTGCTCGTGCGGCAGCACGATGTTGAGGCCGATCGAGACACCGCCGGCGTCGGTGGCGCCGCGCGAGCCCGCCTCCATCACGCCGGGGCCGCCGCCGGTGCAGATCACCCCCTCGCGGTTGCCGCTGGCGATGGCGCGCAAGCTGCACAGCCGGGCGAATTCGCGCGCCTCGTCGTAGTAGCGCGACAGCGCGGCGAGCGTCGGCGTGCGGGCGCGGTCCTTCAGCGCCGGATCGGGGATGCGGGCGCCGCCGAACATCACCACGGTCGAGCGGATGCCGCGTTCGGCCAACGCCATCTCGGTCTTGAGCAGCTCGAGCTGCAGGCGGACCGGGCGCAGGTCGTCGCGGGTCAGGAACTCGGGATCGGAGAAGGCGAGCCGGTAGGACGGGCTGAGGGTCTGGGGCGTGTCGGGGACCTCGGTCCAGGACTTCAGGTCCTCGCGCGCGTCGGGGAAACGGCTCTGGGTCTCGCTGAGCTTGGCCATTGGCGCCTTCCGTCCCGGCATCGGGGCAGATTGCCACCGTCGGGTTACGGAATTATAGCTTGCGGCCCGTCGCCGCCAGCCAGAAACGGAACATGCAAATGACGCACGCAGCCCTCGCGCCCGCCATCGACGCCGCCTGGGAGGCGCGCGAGACGATCACGCCGGAGACCGGGGGCGAGACCCGCGCGGCGATCGAGACCGTGCTGGAGGGGCTCGACAAGGGCGCGATCCGGGTGGCCGAGCGCCAGCCGGACGGGGTCTGGAGCGTCAACCAGTGGGCGAAGAAGGCGGTGCTGCTCGGCTTCCGGCTGCGCGACATGGAGATGCAGTCGGGCGGGCCGCAGGGCGGCGGCTGGTGGGACAAGGTGGATTCGAAGTTCCACGGCTGGACCGAGCACGACTGGCGCGGCGCCGGCTTTCGCGCGGTGCCGAGCTGCGTGGTGCGGCGTTCGGCCTATATCGCGCCCGGCGTGATCCTGATGCCGTCCTTCGTCAATGTCGGGGCCTATGTCGACGAGGGCACGATGGTCGACGGCTGGGCGACGGTCGGCTCCTGCGCGCAGATCGGCAAGCGGGTGCATCTGTCCGGCGGCGTCGGCATCGGCGGCGTGCTGGAGCCGATGCAGGCCGGGCCGACGATCATCGAGGACGACTGCTTCATCGGCGCGCGCTCGGAGGTGGTCGAGGGCTGCATCGTGCGCGAGGGCTCGGTGCTCGGGATGGGCGTGTTCATCGGCCAGTCGACCAAGATCGTCGACCGGGCGACGGGCGAGGTGACCTACGGCGAGGTGCCGCCCTATTCGGTGGTGGTGGCGGGCTCGCTGCCGGGCAAGCCGATGCCGAACGGTGAGCCGGGGCCGAACCTCTACTGCGCGGTGATCGTGAAGCGGGTGGACGAGCGCACGCGGGCGAAGACCGCGATCAACGATCTGCTGCGCGACTGAGGGGTGGCCGAGGTCTTCACCCTGCTGGTCGAGGTCGGGCGCAAGCCCGAGGACGGGTTGCCCGAGGCCGCGACCGGGGCGGCGCTGCTGTGCTACGCCAGCGGCGTCGACGAGGAGGAGGCGGTGCGCGAGGCGGTGGCGGTGCTGAAGGTGGCGGGGCTCGCGCCGCTCGACGTCACCGGCTACGGCACGCTGGCCGAGCGGCTGGCCGGGGGCCACGAGGTCCCGGACGAGGAGCGCGCGCTGATGGACAAGGCCGCCGCCGAGAACGCGGTGATCGTCGCGGAGATGACGCCGTTCTTCGGCGAGATCGACCGCGACGAGCGCTGACGGCGGCGGGGGCGCGTCCGGCAAGCGCCGTATCACGATGATACGCCGGGTGTATCACGATGATACAGGGGTCAGGTGACTGATATCGAAGGAAAACCCTGGAGTCGGCGAAATCCCGGCGCGCTGCGCGCCGCTTCGGGGAGGAAGCGCGCGGGTTGAGCCGTCCCGCCCGGACGCCGCGCCCGGGCGGC
>CAYTMB010000359.1:2061-3178 GCA_964438465.1 uncultured Rhodovulum sp.
GCGCGTCCGGTTCCCGGCCTGCGTCGTCATGTCGCAAACAGGCTAGACAGGCGGCGTCCCGCGCCCGTAGAGAATCAATACGGTCGCGAAGTTCCTTCAGCCGAACCTGCCGTCCGCCGAGTGTGAATGTCTGGTAGATCCCTGGTGACCGGGCCGGAATGGCCCACGCTCGTCCTGATCGTCGCAACCTATCTCGTCTGGGCCGGGGCCACGCTCCACGCCGAGGCGCTGACGCTGTGGCTGGCGATCCCGCTGGTCGCGCTGACGCTGACCATGCATTCGTCGTTGCAGCACGAGGTCGCGCACGGCCATCCGCTGGCGAACCGACGATTGTCCGAGGCGCTGGTCTATCCGCCGATCGGGCTGCTGGTTCCGTATCCGCGGTTCCGCGACCTGCATCTCGCGCATCACCGGGACGCGATCCTGACCGATCCCTACGACGATCCGGAGACGAACTACCTCGATCCGGCGGTCTGGGCGAAGCTGCCGGGCGTCGTGCGGCGGCTGCTGCTGTTCAACAACACGCTGCTGGGCCGGATCGTCGTCGGGCCCCTGGTCGGGATGGCGGTTTTCGTGGCGGGGGACTGGCGCGCGGCGAGGGCGGGCGACGCGGCGGTGATCCGGGCCTGGGCGATCCACGCGGCGCTGCTGGTCGGGGTGGGCTTCTGGGTGGCGCGGGTCGGCGCGATGCCGGTCTGGTCCTATCTGGCGGCGGCGTATCTGGGGATGTCGATCCTGAAGATCCGCACCTTCCTCGAACATCAGGCGCATGAACGCGCGATGGGGCGCAGCGTCATCATCGAGGATCGCGGGCCGCTGGCCTTCCTGTTTCTGAACAACAACCTGCATGCGGTGCATCACGCCTATCCGGGTGTGGCCTGGTATCGGCTTCCGGCGCTGTTCGCGGCGCGGCGGTCCGAGTTCCTGCGCCGCAACCTCGGCTATCGCTATGGCTCCTACGCCGAGATCCTGCGGCGGCACCTGCTGCGCCGCAAGGACCCGGTGCCGCATCCGGAGTGGCCGGCGGAGTGATGCGAACTCCGTTTGATCGCCTCGGGGCGCGTCCGTTGCAGAGACACGCGCTCCGGATCGCATCAGCGGGGCATTGCCCCGCGCG
>CAYTMB010000360.1:0-1449 GCA_964438465.1 uncultured Rhodovulum sp.
TCGCGCGGGGCAATGCCCCGCTGATGCGATCCGGGGCGCGCACATCTCTCGAAGGGGGAGCGACCCGAGGCGATCAGGCGGCGTTAGTCTAACGCCCGCGCGACGCCGGGCGCGCCGGCTCCTCCCGCATCCGCCGCATCGACGAATTGATCCGCTCGCTCCGCGAGCAGATCCGGCCTAGATGCAAAATGCTGTCTTTTGTTCGCAAACTGTGGTAGAAATCGCAGGGTTGACCGGCGCCTCTATTTTTCGAGGACATGCCTCATGCGAACCGTCACCATTGCGTTGTTCTGCGGGGCCCTGGCGCTGGCCCCCGCCGCCTGCACCCGGCAGGAGGCGCCGGTCGCCGCCACCCCTGCGGCGGCGGGGGCGACCACCTTCGAGATCACGCCCGCCATCGGCGTCGCGACCGGAGTGACCTTCGTCGTCGCGCTCGGGATCATGGCGATCGTCGCCTGCGGCATCGCCTGCGCCGGCTCATGACCCGGGCCGGACAGGCGCCGGGCGCGCGCAGGCTGGCCATCGCCGCCGCGACGGTGCTAGGCCTCGCGGCGGCGCCGGTGACGGCGCAGACGGCGCCGGCGCCGCCCGCCCCGGCGCCGGCCGCCGCGCCGGAGCCCGAGCCGCCCTCGGGCGCCGGCAAGGCGGCGCGGGTCGGGATCGGCTTTCTGGTGGGCGTCGTGATCGGGGTCGCGATCATCGTCCTGCTGGCCGGAAGCGCCAGGCGGGCCGACTGAGCCGCTCAGCCCGGCGCCGGCGCCACCAGCCGGCCGCCGCCGTCCACCGCGAGGATCTGGCCGGTGACGAAGGCCGCCGGCGGCGAGACGAGGAACAGCGCGGCTTCGGCGACGTCCTGCGGCTCGCCGGCCCGGCCGAGCGGGGTGGCGGCGCGCAGCGCCGCCTCGAGGTCGCCGACCTCGTCCAGCGCGTCTTCGAGCGCCTGGCCCGGCACGCCGCCGACGGCGATGGCGTTGACCCGGATGCGGTGCGGCGACAGCGACAGCGCAAGCATGCGGGTGAGTTGTTCGAGCGCGGCGCAGCTGACCGAATAGGCGAGCAGCTCGGGCGGCGCGCGGCGGGCGTAGGTCGAGGAGACGTTGAGGATCGCGCGGTCCGCCGGCGCGCCGTCGTCGGCGGCGGCGGCCTCGATCATCCGGCGGGCGACGACCTGGCTGAGGCGCAGCGTGGCGGCGACGTTGGCGGCCATCGTCGCCTCGAAGCGGTCGGCGTCGGGGTTGAGCGGATCGCCGGCGTCGAGCAGCCGGCTGGCGTTGACCAGGACGTCGATGCGGTCGTGGGCGTCGAGGGTCGCCGCCGTGAGGTTGGCCACGGTCAGCTTCTGGCGCAGGTCGCCGACGAAGGCGGTGGCGCGGCCGTCGAAGCCCTCGCCGGCCAGCCGCTCGACCTCGACCTCCAGCCGGCCCTCGTCGGCGTCGGCCATCATCACCG
>CAYTMB010000360.1:1549-3176 GCA_964438465.1 uncultured Rhodovulum sp.
CCTGGATCCACATCCCGGTCGGCTATCTCTACTGCATCGGCAACCCGCGCACCGACTGGCTCTATCGCACCGAGCCCGACCCCGGGCTGAACGGCCGGGCGCTGCGCTATCCGCGCGGGCGGGTGATGGGCGGCTGTTCCTCGATCAACGGCATGATCTACATGCGCGGCCAGGCGCGCGACTACGACGGCTGGGCGGAGGCGACCGGCGATCCGGCCTGGAGCTGGGCGAACTCGCTGGAGGATTTCCGCGCGCATGAGAGCCACTGGCGGATGGACGCCGACGCCGAGCCGGAGTTCGCCCGGCTGCACGGCGGCGCGGGCGAATTGCGGGTGGAGAAGCAGCGGCTGCGGTGGGACATCCTCGAGGCCTTCGCCGCGGCGGCGGTGGCGGCCGGGGTTCCGGCGCGCGCGGATTTCAACGACGGCGACAACGAGGGCGTCGGCTATTTCGAGGTGACGCAGAAGGGCGGCTGGCGCTGGAACGCGGTGCGGGCCTTCCTCGGCCGGAGCGTCGCGGCGCGGCCGAACCTGAGCATCCGCACCGGGGCCGAGGTGGACCGGCTGCTGCTGCGCGCGCGCCCCGACGGCGGGCTCGCCTGCGCCGGCGTGGCGCTGCGCGGCGGGGCCGAGCTGACCGCGCGCCGCGCCGTAGTGGTCAGCGCGGGCGCGATCAACAGCCCCAAGCTGCTGCAGCTGTCGGGGATCGGGCCGGCGGCGCTGCTGCGCGGCCACGGCCTGCCGGTGGCCGCGGACCTGCCCGGCGTCGGGGCGAACCTGCAGGACCATCTGCAGATCCGCAGCGTCTACAAGGTGGCCGGGGCGCGCACGCTCAACACCTCGTCGCGCGGGCTGGTCGGCAAGGCGCGGATCGCGCTGGAATACGCGTGGCGGCGGACGGGGCCGATGAGCATGGCCCCGAGCCAGCTCGGGGCGTTCACCCGCTCGGGGCCGGAGTTCAACCACGCCAACATCGAGTACCACGTCCAGCCGCTGAGCCTCGATGCCTTCGGCGAGCCGCTGCACGGCTTCGACGCCTTCACCGCCAGCGTCTGCAACCTCAACCCCACCAGCCGGGGCAAGGTCGAGATCGCGAGCGCGCGCCCCGAGGACGCGCCGCGGATCGCGCCGAACTATCTCGCGACCGGCACCGACCGCAAGGTCGCCGCCGACAGCCTGCGGGTGACGCGCCGGATCGTCGCACAGCCGCCGCTGGCGCGGTTCGAACCGGTGGAGTGGAGGCCCGGCGCCGAGTTCGAGAGCGACGAGGACCTCGCGCGGCTGGCCGGCGACATCGCGACGACGATCTTTCATCCGGTCGGCACCACGGCGATGGGGCGCGACGACGACCCGGCGGCGGTGCTCGACGCGCATTGCCGGGTGCGCGACGGGCGCGGCGGGCGGATCGACGGCCTGCGCGTGGTCGACGCCGGCGCGATGCCGCGGATCACCAGCGGCAACACCAACGCGCCGGTGCTGATGATCGCCGAGAAGGCGGCGCGCTGGATCCGGGACGAGGCCTGAGCCGGCGGGCGCGCGCGCCGACGGACATGTCGTTGATATATAATATATATCGAGAGACGCGCGCGCCCCGGATCGCATCAGCGGGGCATTGCCCCGCGCGATCC
>CAYTMB010000361.1:0-3175 GCA_964438465.1 uncultured Rhodovulum sp.
CGCGAGGCGGCGAGCATCCTCGGCGGCGACGTCGAGATCGAGTTCACCTACCGCTTCGCCGAGCCGGCCGAGCGCGACTGGATGGCCGCAAACGCCGCGGCGGTGTCCGAGATCGTCGACTTCCGCTCGCTGGTGACGGCGCCGCGCCCCGAAGGCGATCCCGAGCGCGCGCTGGTGCAGGTCAAGGCGGTCGACGGGCTCTATCCGCTCTACGGCGAAGTCGACCTCGCCGACGGGGCGACGCTGGCCGAAGCGCTGGAGACCCGCGACGGCCTGCCCGGCCTGATCGCGCATGGCGTGCTGATCGACCGGCTGGACCTCCACCCCGGCGACCTGCTCCGCCTCGGCGCGCAGGACTTCCGCCTGACCGCGCGGCTGGAGGCCGAGCCCGACGGCGGCGCCTCCAGCTTCGGCTTCGGGCCGCGGGTGATCGTGGCGCGCGACGCGCTGGCGGACAGCGGGCTGCTCAGCGCCGGCTCGCTCTACAACTCGGCCTACCGGCTGCGCCTCGCCCCCGGCGCCGACCTCCCGGCGCTGCAGGCCGAGGCCGAGGCGCGTTTCGCCGAGACCGGGCTGCGCTGGCGCGACAGCCGCAACGGCGCGCCGGGGATCAGCCGCTTCGTCGACCGGCTCGGAGCGTTCCTGGTGCTGATGGGGCTGGCGGGGCTCGCCGTCGGCGGCGTCGGGGTCGCGGCGGCGGTGCGCGCCCATCTCGAGGGCAAGACCGAGACCATCGCCACGCTGAAGACGCTGGGCGCGACCGGCGGCACGGTGTTCGCGGTCTATCTCGCGCAGATCGGGCTGCTGTCGCTGCTGGGGGTCGGGATCGGGCTGGCGCTGGGCGCGGCGGCGCCGCTGGTCGCCGCGCCCTTCGCGGCGGCCCGGCTGCCGGTGCCGGCCGAGTTCGGCGTCTACCCGCGCCCCCTGGCCGAGGCGGCGCTGTACGGACTGCTGACGGCGCTGATCTTCACGCTCTGGCCGCTGGCGCGGGCGCGCGACATCCGCGCCGCCGGGCTGTTCCGCGATCAGGCCGGCGCCGAGCGCGCGCTGCCGAAGCCGGTCTACATCGCGGCGGTGGCGGGCCTCGCGGCGGCGCTGGTCGGGATCGCGACGCTGCTGTCGAATGCGACCGCGCTGGCGCTGTGGACGGCCGGCGGCGTGGTCGGGGCGCTGGCGGCGCTGTATCTCGCGGCGCTCGGCGCGCGGGCGCTGGCGCGGCGGCTGGCGCGCGGCGGCGCGGTCCGCGGCCGGCCGGCGCTGCGGCTGGCGCTCGGCGCGGTCGGCGGGCCGGGGGCGGAGACCGCCTCGGTGGTGATGTCGCTCGGGCTGGGGCTGAGCGTGCTCGCCGCGGTCGGCCAGATCGACTGGAACCTGCGCAGCCTGATCACCGCCGACCTGCCCGACCGCGCGCCGGCGTATTTCTTCGTCGACATCCAGAACGATCAGCTCGACGCCTTCCGCGAGCTGACGCTGGCCGAGGCGGGCGTGTCCGAGGTCGAGACCGCGCCGATGCTGCGCGGGATCATCACCCGGATCAACGGCCAGCCGGCCCGCGACGTGGTCGGCGAGCACTGGGCGCTGCGCGGCGACCGCGGCGTGACCTATGCCGCCGCGCCGCCGCCGGGGACGGCGGTGACCGAAGGCGACTGGTGGCCCGGGGACTACGCCGGCCCGCCGCTGATGAGCTTCGCCGCCGAGGAGGGCGCCGAGATGGGGCTGAAGCTCGGCGACGAGATGACGGTCAACGTGCTCGGCCGGGATCTGACCGCGACCATCGCCAACTTCCGCGAGGTCGAGTTCCAGAACATGGGCATCAACTTCCTGATCGTGGTCGATCCCGCCACGATCGCCGGCGCGCCGCACACCCATATCGCCACGGTCTACGCCGACGAAGCCGCCGAGGCGCCGCTCCTGCGCGGCGTCGCCGGGACCTGGCCCAACATCACTGCGATCCGGGTGCGCGAGGCCATCGACCGCTTCGCCGAATCGCTCGGCGCGATCTCGGCGGCGGCGCGCTGGGGGGCGGCGGCGACGCTCCTGACCGGCTTTGTCGTGCTGATCGGCGCCGCGGCGGCGGGCGAGCGGCGCCGCGTGTTCGAGGCGGCGGTGCTCAAGACCCTCGGGGCCAGCCGGGCGCAGATCCTCGGCAGCTTCGCCCTGCGCGCCGGGCTGATCGGCCTCGCCGCCGGGCTGGTGGCGATCCTCGCCGGCGCCGCCGGCGGCTGGGCGGTGACGACCTTCGTGATGGAGGGAACCTTCCGCTTCGAGCCGGTCTCGGCGGTGGCGATCGTCGCCGGCGGCGCGCTCGCCAGCCTGCTCGCCGGGCTGGCCTTCGCCTGGCGCCCGCTCGCCGCGCGCCCGGCTTCGGTGCTGCGCGCGCGCGATTGAGCCGGATCGGGGCGCCGATCCGCGGACCGGCCCGGCGCGCGACCGTCGGAACACGACGTCTTTACCCCTAATTCATTGCGCGCGGCCGGCGCCGCTTGAAAAGCCGGGCGGTTTTCCCGATATTGCAGGACAGGAGCGACCGAAGACCCTTCGGCCGCTCGCAGACATGGAGGAAATTATCTATGGCGGACTTCGAGACCATCCGTCGGACCGGTGCGGCCCCCGGGGTCCGCACCGCGACGATCGACGCCGGCCTGCGCGCGCATATGAACAAGGTCTACGGCACGATGGCCGTGGGCATGCTGATCACCGCGCTGGCGGCCTGGGCCGTGTCGGGCCTGGCCGTGTCCGCGGTCCCGACCCAGTACATGATCGGCGAGGGCAAGTACCTCACCGGGTTCGGCGCCGCGATCTACGCCTCGCCGCTGAAATGGCTGGTGATGTTCGCGCCGCTTTTGTTCGTGTTCGGCCTCAGCGCCGGCATCAACCGGATGTCGACCGGCGCCGCCCAGACCGCCTTCTACGCCTTTGCGGCGGTGATGGGCGTGTCGATCAGCTCGATCTTCCTGGTGTTCACCGGGATGTCGATCGTGCAGATCTTCCTCGTGACCGCGATCGCCTTCGCGGGCCTCAGCATCTGGGGCTACACCACGCAGAAGGACCTGTCGGGCTGGGGCACCTTCCTGATCATGGGCGTGATCGGCCTGGTCGTGGCGATGATCGTGAACATCTTCCTGGCCTCGCCGGCGATCATGTTCGCGGTGTCGGCGCTCGGCGTGCTGATCTT
>CAYTMB010000362.1:0-3173 GCA_964438465.1 uncultured Rhodovulum sp.
CCGACGAAGATCGCCTCGCCGATCAGGAAATGCCCGATGTTGAGCTCGCGGATCTGCGGCAGCGCCGCGATCGGGCCGACGTTGTCGCAGGTGAGGCCGTGGCCGGCGTGGACCTCGAGGCCGAGGTCATGGGCGAAGGCCGCCATTTCGGTCAGGCGGCCGAGTTCGGCGGCGCGCGCGGCGCGGTCGCCGGCGAGGTCGTGCTCGCACCAGGCCCCGGTGTGCAACTCGATCACCGGCGCGCCGATGCGGGCGGCGGCCTCGATCTGGCGGCGGTCGGGGGCGATGAAGATCGAGACCCGGGCGCCGGCCTCGCGCAGCGGCGCGATGAAGCGGGCCAGATCGGCCTCGGCGGCGGCGACCTCGAGGCCGCCCTCGGTGGTGCGCTCGGCGCGTTTCTCCGGGACGAGGCAGACCGCATGCGGGCGGTGGCGCAGCGCGATGGCCTGCATCTCGGCGGTGGCGGCCATCTCGAAGTTCAGCGGCACGGTCAGTTCGGCGGCCAGCGCGGCGATGTCGGCGTCGGTGATGTGGCGGCGGTCCTCGCGCAGATGCGCGGTGATCCCGTCGGCGCCGGCGGCCTCGGCGAGGCGCGCGGCGCGCAGCGGGTCGGGATAGGGCGCGCCGCGGGCGTTGCGCACCGTCGCGACATGGTCGATGTTGACGCCGAGCCTGAGCCCGGCCGATCCGCTGGTCATTCCGCCGCCTCGCCGTCCCTGCCGCCGCGCTCGCCGGCATCATAGCCGCGCCCGGCCGCGGCGTCAGCCTCCGTTTCCGCCGCCCGGCGGGCGATCCGCGCCTCGAACCGCTTGCGGCGGCGCGCGCGGTAGGCGACGACGATGATCCGCACCAGGTAGTAGAACGCCGCCGAGGTGATCAGCCCGGGCAGGACGCCGCCGATGGCGTAGGGCAGGATCACGTCGCTGTAGACCAGCATCACCTTGCCCCACTGGCTGACGCCGAGGCCGAACCAGCTCAGCACCGTGTGCCAGAGGCCGTCGGCCGCCGCGGACAGCGCGAGGTCGATGCGCTCGAAGCTGCGCCCGGAGGGGCCGCCGTCGCCGAGGATGCGGCGGCCGAGCGCCATCGAGATCCAGGCGATGAACGGCAGGGTGAAGGGATTGCCGACGACCTGGCCGATCGCGGCGGCGAGCACGTTGCCGCGCACCAGCCAGGCCAGCGCCATCGAGCCCAGCAGGTGCAGCCCGAAGAACGGCGTGAACGACATGAACACGCCGCAGGAGAAGCCGAGCGCGATGCGGTGCGGCGTGTCGGGCAGCCGGCGCACCCGATGCGCCACATATTCGATCCCGCGCCGCCAGCCGCGGCGCGGGAAGAGGGACTCGCGGAGGCGGTCGAGGAACGGCGGGCGGTCGCGGCGCTTGAAGACCATCGCTCAGGCCGCGTCCCGACCGCGCGCGCGCCTGCTCACCGGGACGCGGGAGCGCCGGTGGACTGCCGGAACCGACGGACCTGGGCCACGTCGGAATCGGCGTCGATCGCGGTCATGACGTTGGAGAGATGCTCCATGTCGCGGACCTCGATGTCGACGACGACGCGGTAGAAGTCGGGCTTGCGCTCGGTGAAGGCGATGTCGGTGATGTTGGCGCGCTGCTCGCCGATCAGCGTGCAGAGCCGCCCGAGCACGCCGGAATCGTTGGCCATGGTGATCTCGATGCGCGCGACATGGGCGCGGCTGCCGCCGGCCTCGGCCCAGCGCAGGTCGATCCAGCGGTCGGGCTCGTCCTCGAAGGCCACGAGTTCGGCGCAGTCGATGGCGTGGATCACCACGCCGCGGCCGCGCACCGCGATGCCGACGATGCGCTCGCCGGGGATCGGGTTGCAGCAGGGCGCCGGCCGGGCCTCCTGGCCGGAGCCGAGGCCGACCACGACCGGGGCGGTGTGGTCCTCGGCCCGCGGCAGGCTCGCCTCGCGCAGCAGTTCGGGATAGAGGGTCGCCACCAGCTCCTTGCCGGTCAGCTCGGCGCCGCCGAGCCGGGCGAGCACCTCGTCGGCGTCCTCGAGCGCGAGGCGCTTGGCCGCGGTCTCCAGCGCCTTGTCGGTGGCCTTCTTGCCGACGCGCTCGAAGGCGACGCGGGCGATCTCGCGGCCGAGCCGGACCAGCGTGGCGCGCTGCTCCTCGCGCAAGCTGCGGCGGATCGCCGATTTCGCCCGGCCGGTGACGACCATGTCCTCCCAGGACGGCTGCGGCCGCTGGCCCTCGGCGCGGATGATGATGACGGACTGGCCGTTCCTGAGCTTGGTCCAGAGCGGCACGCGGCGGCCGTCGACCTTGGCGCCGACGGTCGAATCGCCGATGCGGGTGTGGATGGCGTAGGCGAAGTCGATCGGCGTGGCGCCGCGCGGCAGCTTCACCACCTCGCCCTTGGGGGTGAAGCAGAACACCTGGTCGGTGAACATCTCGAGCTTCATGTGCTCGAGGAAGTCCGGGCCGTCGTCGGCGTCCTCGAGCCGCTCGGCGACGTCGCTCAGCCATTTGAACGGATCGACCGCGAAGGGATTCTCGAAGCGCTGGCCGTCGCGGTAGGACCAGTGCGCGGCGACGCCGGTCTCGGCGACCGCGTGCATCTCGTGGGTGCGGATCTGGATCTCGACGCGCTTGCCGTCGCGGCCCGAGACCGTGGTGTGGATCGAGCGGTAGCCGTTGGACTTCGGCTGGCTGATGTAGTCCTTGAACCGCCCCGGCACCGCCGCCCAGCGCTGGTGCACCGCGCCGAGCGCAGTGTAGCAGTCGGCGACCGTGCCGGCGATGATGCGAAAGCCGTAGATGTCGGAGAGGCGGCTGAAGCCCTCCTTCTTCTCCTCCATCTTGCGCCAGACCGAATAGGGTTTCTTCTCGCGGCCGAACACGTCGGCGGAGACGCCGGCGCCGGCGAGCGCGAGGCGGATGTCCTCGGTGATCTTGGGGATGGCGTCGCCGCTCTCGTTGCGCAGGGTGACGAAGCGGCGGATGATCGACGAGCGCGCCTCGGGGTTGAGGATGCGGAAGGCGATGTCCTCGAGCTCGTCGCGCATCCACTGCATGCCCATCCGCCCGGCGAGCGGGGCGAAGATGTCCATGGTCTCGCGCGCCTTGCGCAGCTGCTTCTCCGGGCGCAGGTGGCGGATGGTGCGCATGTTGTGCAGCCGGTCGGCGAGCTTGACCAGCAGGA
>CAYTMB010000363.1:0-3171 GCA_964438465.1 uncultured Rhodovulum sp.
CCTGGATCCGGGTCTCGCATCTGCGCTTCGGACCGCTGGAGGAGGGCGAGACCGGGTTCGCCATCGCCTATTGGCCCGATCCGCGCGGCGCGACGCCGAGGGCGCTGGCGACGCTGGAGGCGGCGGAGGACCTGGTGGTCGACGATCCGGCGGCCTTCGCGCAAGGCTCGGTCGCCGCGCGCGGATTGTTTGCGCTCGACGCGCTGCTGGGCGTCGAGGCGCAGCCGGTCGAGGGCTACGACTGCCGGCTGGTTGCGGCCATCGCGCGCGATCTGGCGAGGACCGCCGCCGGCGCGGCGGCGCGCTGGCGCGATCCCTACGCCGGCTATCTGCGGACCGTGGGGGCGCCGGACAATCCGCTGTATCTCGCGCCCGACGAGGCGACGCGCGCACTCTACGGCGCGATGCTGACCGGGCTGGAGTTCACCGCCGATCTGCGGTTCGGCCGGCCGCTGGGCGCGTTCAACGCGCCGCAGCCGCGCCGCGCCGAGGCCTGGCGCACCGGGCGGCCGCAGCGCAACGCCCGGCTCGCCGTCGAGGCGGTGCGGGATCTGTATCAGGCCGCCTTCGCGCCGGAGCTGTCCGAGCCGGCGCGGGCGCGCATCGACGACGGGTTCGACGCGGCGCTGGCCGCCGCCGACAACGCCGGCCAGATCGAGGTCGAGGTGAACTCGGTCGGCGGGCGGCTGCGGGTCGAGGCGGCGCAACAGGCGGTGCGCCACGTTTCGGACCGGCTCGGGGCCGAGATCGGCCCGGCGCTGGGCATTGCGGCCGGGTTCAACTCGATGGATGGAGACTGACGATGCGGAGCGGGAGACGCGGTTTTCTGGTCGGCGCCGCGGCGCTGGGGCTGACGCCGGCGATCGGCTGGGCGGCGGCGGGGGCGCCGGACTACCTGGCCGCGGCCGGGTTGCCGGACGGCGGCTTCGTGCTGCTGGGCCTCGGCGCCGCGGGCGACGAGCGGTTCCGGCTGCCGCTGCCGGCGCGCGGGCACGCCGCGGCGGCGCATCCGGCCCGCGCCGAGGCGGTCGCCTTCGCCCGGCGGCCGGGCGCCTATGCGCTGGTGCTCGACTGCGTCGCGGGCGAGGTGCGGCTGCGCCTCGACGCCCCGCGGGCGCGCGCGTTCCAGGGCCACGGCGCGTTTTCGCCGGACGGGACGGTGCTGTTCACCACCGAAGTCGCCGAAGAGGGCCGCGGGGTGATCGGGCTCTGGGACGCCGGCGCCGGCTACCGGCGGATCGGCGAGGTTCCCTCGGGCGGGATCGGGCCGCACGAGATGCGGCTGATGCCCGGCGGCGCGCGGCTCGCGGTCGCCAACGGCGGGATCATGACCGACCTCTCCTCCGGGCGGGCGCCGCTGAACCTCGCCGAGATGCGCCCGAACCTCGCCTATCTGAACGCCGCGACCGGCGTGGTCGAGCAGGTGCTGGAGATGCCGGAGGGCCTGCGGTTCAACTCGCTGCGGCATCTGGCGACTGGCCCGGACGGGACGCTGGCGGGGGCGCTGCAATGGGCGGGGGCGCAGATCGAGGCGCCGCCGCTGCTGGCGCTGCACCGGCCCGGGGCCGCGGCGCTGGAGTTCCGCGCGGCGCCCGCCGCGTTGCAGCGCCGGATGCGCAACTACGCCGGATCGGTGGCGGTGTCGGACGACAGCCGGCGCGCGGCGATCACCGGGCCGAAGGGCGGGCTGATGCTGGTGTTCGACCTCGACGGCGACCGTGTCGAGGCGCTGGAGGCGACGGACGTCTGCGGCGTCGCGCGGGCGCCGGGCGGCTTCGCCTGCACCACCGGCGAGGGCCGCTTCCTCGCCGCCGCCGGCGGGCCGGAACGCCGGTTCGACGGCCTCGCCTTCGACAACCATCTGGTGCGGATCGCGAGCTGACGCGCCGGCCCGACGCGGGCCGCGCCGCGCGTCAGGGCTGCAGGGCGCGGGTGAACAGGTGGTCGAGGAAACCCGCGGCGTCGTCGAAGCGGCGCTCGTCGTCGCGGCCGAGCACGGCGCGGACCTGCACGTCGAAATCGGCGTAGTGCTGGGTCGCGGCCCAGATCGCGAAGATCAGGTGATGCGGATCGACCGGCGCCATCCGGCCGGCGCGCGCCCAGGCGCGGATCGCCTCGGCCTTCTCGTCGACCAGCGCGCGCAGGGGCCCGGCCAGCGCATCGGCGATGTGCGGCGCCCCGCGCAGCACCTCGCCCGCGAAGAGCCGGCTCTCGCGGGGCAGGTCGCGGGCCATCTCGAGCTTGCGCAGCACATAGGCGCGGATCTCGGCCTGCGGCTCGCCCGCCGGGTCGATCTGGCGCAGCGGGTCGAGCCAGGTGTCGAGCAGGCGCTCCAGCAGCGCGCGGTGCACCGCGTCCTTGGAGGCGTAGTAGTAGAGCAGGTTCGGCTTCGACAGGCCGGCCGCCTCGGCGATCTGGTCGAGCGTCGCCCCGCGGAAGCCATGCGCCGAGAACACGTCGAGCGCCGCGTCGAGGATCGCCTCGGTCTTGGCGCGCTGGATCCGGGTCGGGTTCTGGCGGGAGGCGGCGCGGGTCATGCGGGCGGGGAGCCTCCGGTGGACCGTCCTGAATGCGCTTGACGCGCGGTTCCGGGGTGGTAGCGTCGGAATTTGACCACCTGGTCATAAAACACGAGTTTTTCCAAGGGGTCGAGCGCAAATCGCCCCATGGACGATCCGGGGAGCCCATGATGTCGCAACGCAGCGCCTCCGCGCCGACGGTCCCGAACGACCTGCGCGCCTTCTGGATGCCGTTCACCGCGAACCGGCAGTTCAAGCAGGCGCCGCGGATGTTCGTCGCGGCCGACGGGATGCATTACACCACCTCGGACGGGCGCAAGGTCCTGGACGGGACGGCGGGGCTGTGGTGCTGCAACGCCGGCCACCGCCAGCCGCGGATCGTGGCGGCGGTCCAGGCGCAGGTCGCCGAGATGGACTATGCCCCGGCGTTCCAGATGGGCCATCCCAAGGCCTTCGAGCTGGCGAACCGGCTGGTGGACATGGCGCCCGAGGGCATGGCGCATGCGTTCTTCTCCAACTCCGGCTCCGAGGCGGTGGACTCGGCGCTGAAGATCGCCATCGCCTATCAGCGCGCGATCGGGCAGGGGACCCGCACCCGGCTGATCGGGCGCGAGCGCGGCTATCACGGGGTGAACTTCGGCGGCATCTCGGT
>CAYTMB010000364.1:0-3159 GCA_964438465.1 uncultured Rhodovulum sp.
GGCATGAGCATCTTCATGTAGTCCTTGGCCTCGCGGTAGCCGCGCTCGCCGTCGATCAGGATCTCGTCGATGTCCCGGCTGTAGAGGTCGCGGATCACCCGCTTGATCAGGCTGCCTTCCTCGTAGATCGGGGCGGGGGCGATCGACTTCAGCGTGAGGTCGCGGATCTGCTCCCACTGCCGCAGCAGGTATTCGTAGTCGCGCTTGATCTCGGTCTTGGTGCGGTTCGAGCCGGCGGTGCGGATGATCAGCCCGGCGCCCTCGGGCACCACGATCGAGGAGGAGATCTCCTTGAGCTTCTTGCGGTCGGCGGCGTTGGTGATCTTGCGGCTGATCCCGCCGCCGCGCGCGGTGTTGGGCATCAGCACGCAATAGCGGCCGGCCAGCGACAGGTAGGTGGTCAGCGCCGCGCCCTTGTTGCCGCGCTCCTCCTTGACGACCTGCACCAGCATGATCTGGCGGACCTTCACCACCTCCTGGATCTTGTAGCGGCGCGCGCGCGGCCGGCGCGGAGCGCGCTCCTCGGCGACGTCGTCGCCGCCGACGCTCTCGTAGTCGCTCGCCGCCGGCTCGCCCGGCTGTTCGTCCGCGGCCGCCTCCCCGGCGCCGTGATCGTGATCGTCGCCGCTGTCGTGATCGTGATCATGCGCGGGGGCCTGGCCGTCATCCGCCTCGTGGGCGCTGTCGGCGGGCTCGTCCGGCACCAGGATTTCGATCTCGCCCGAGGCGGCGCTGGGCGGCGGCGCGTCGTCGAAATCGGCGTCGAGGACGGGCATCGGGTCGTGCTGGCGCTCGGCGTCCGACGGGTCGCCGTCGACCGGCGCCGAAGCCACCGCCGCATCGCCCGAAGCGGCGGCGGCCTGCGCGGGCCGTCGGCTGCGGGTGCGGCTGCGGGTCGGCTTGGGCCGGGACGCGGCCTCTTCCTCCTCGCGCGCGGCTTCGGCCTCCTCGCGCAGCAGCGCCTCGCGGTCGGCCTTGGGGATCTGGTAGTAGTCCGGGTGGATCTCGGAGAAGGCGAGGAAGCCGTGGCGGTTGCCGCCGTAGTCGACGAACGCCGCCTGAAGCGAAGGCTCGACCCGGGTCACCTTGGCGAGATAGATGTTCCCCGCGAGCTGCCGTTTGTTGAGCGACTCGAAGTCGAACTCTTCAACCTTGTTCCCGTCCACCACCACGACGCGGGTCTCTTCCGCGTGCGTGGCGTCGATCAGCATTTTCTTGTTCATGATATCTTTCGGTGACGCATGCGGCACGCGGCCCCGCTGGGCCACGCCGGTCGTGCGCGTGATCGGTTGAGCGGTGTGCGCAGGAGAAACGCGACCGGCCCGGCCCCTGGAAGGGGTCGGGCGGTGCGATCAAAGCGGTTCCTGCGCGTCCCACCGCGGTTGGTCTCCGGCGCCTGGCGCGCTGTGTTTCGCGGCGCGGCGCCTTCTCAGTCCGGGCGAGCGGCCCGGGGTTTGTTTGTGGCGCGAACGCCTGTCGCCGATGTGCCCGGATCGCGAAAGGACGGATGTCCAGACTTGCAATGCCGCGAGCGTGCGACGAATACGATTATGTATGGTTCCGACGGCTCGCGCCGGACCCATCTTGGTAACATATTCCGTGACCACCGCCGATTACAAATGGTTTTTCAGGGTGCGCGCAGGAGGGGGATGTTCCCGGGTGGGCGTAAGCACCGGATATCGTTCGCCCTTCGGCCGATCCGGCCGGTCGCGAGGCCGGTCGGGCGCGCCGGTCGCGGCCGGCGCGCCCGCGGTCCTGCGTTTTGACCTTTGGGGCGGGCTCCTATAGGGTGCGCAAAATCGTTGAGGCTCGACTCGTGCTGCGTGCAATCCTGGGGTTCTTCGGGTTCCTTTTCAGCTGGCTGGCCATCGGGTCGGTCATGGCGCTCGGCGTGCTCGCGGGGGTGTTCTACATCTACGGCCGCGACCTGCCCGACCACGCCCAGCTCGCGCGCTACGAGCCGGCGACGCTGAGCCGGATCTATTCCGGCGAGGGCGCGCTGATGGACGAATTCGCCCGCGAACGCCGGATCTTCACGCCGATCGACGAGATCCCCGAGCAGATCAGGCAGGCGTTCATCTCGGCCGAGGACAAGAACTTCTACCACCACGCCGGGTTCGACCCGATGGGCATCGCGGCGGCGATCTACCAGGCGAGCCAGGGCGACCGGCTGCGCGGCGCCTCGACCATCACCCAGCAGGTGATGAAGAACTTCCTCCTGACCGGCGACCGCTCGGGCGAGCGCAAGATCAAGGAGATCATCCTCGCCACCCGGCTCGAGGCGACGCTGACCAAGGACAAGATCCTCGAACTCTACCTGAACGAGATCTTCCTCGGCCAGAACAGCTACGGCGTCACCGCCGCGGCGCAGGTCTATTTCGCCAAGTCGCTGGAGCAGCTCAGCCTCGCCGAGGTCGCCTATCTCGCGGCGCTGCCGCAGGCGCCCAGCGTGCTGCATCCGGTGCGCGAGAAGGCGCGGGCGATCGCGCGGCGCAACTATGTGCTGCAGCAGATGGCCGACAACGGCTATATCACCCGCGCCGAGTCGCAGGCGGCGCAGGCCGAGGACCTGGTGACGGTGCAGGGCGGCGAGGTCGAATCGGCGCGCCGGCTGATGCCGCCGCGCGACTACTTCACCGACGAGATCCGCCGCCAGCTGTCGCAGAGCCTCGGCGACGAGGAGCTGTTCACCGGCGGCCTGACCATCCGCGCGACGGTCGACCCGGATCTGCAGCAGGTCGCGGCGAAGGCGCTGCGCGACGGGCTGGAGGCCTGGGACCGCGACCGGCGAGTGTACCGCGGTCCGGCCGCCACGGTCGATCCCGCCGGCTTCGATCCCGAGGACGAGGCGTCCTGGCGGCGCGCGCTGGACGCGACCGAGGCGCCGCGCGACATCGACGGCTGGCGCCTGGCGGTGATCCTGTCGATCGGCGAGAGTTCGGCGCGGATCGGCGTCGAGGGCGTGCCGGAGGACGAGGACGGGCATTTCCTGAGCTTCGCCGATGCGAGATGGGCCCGGCTGCGCGACGGCGCCCGTTTCCGCGAGGCGCAGGGCCCGGACGACATGTGGGACGTCGGCGACGTGGTCCATGTCATGGAGGTCCAGACCGACCAGGGTCCGCGCTGGTCCTACCGCCAGGTGCCCGAGATCCAGGGCGG
>CAYTMB010000365.1:0-3151 GCA_964438465.1 uncultured Rhodovulum sp.
CCGTAGGGCGCCTTGCCGCCGTCGTTGGCCTTGTAATAATAACCGATCCCGATGTGCTCGAAGTCCTCGCGCAGCATGTTGGCGCGGTGGCCGGGGCTGTTGATCCAGCCATTCACCGCCGCCTTCGGCGTCGCAAGCCCCGCGGCGATGTTCTCGCCCCAGCCGGTCGGATCGTAGCCATGCTCGGTGATCTGTCCCGGCTTCGAGCTGTGCTTGAAGAAGTCGCCCTTCGCCATCTCGCGGCTCCAGTCCTCGGCGGCGGCGTTCAGGTTCGCGTCGTTCTTCAGCGCGTCGAGGCCGTTCTTCGCGCGGAAGTTGTTGGTCAGCCGCAGCACCTCGGCCTCGAAGGCGGCGAGCCTGGGCGGCGGCGGCGGCACGCCCTCAATGCGCACGTCGTCGAACACGATCCGGGTGAACGCGTCCTCGGAGGTCTTGCGGTTCGAATAGCCGCCGAGGGTGAACTCGTGGCGTCCGGCGGCGAGCGGGCCGAGATCGACCTCGATCGTGCGCCAGCCCAGACCGCGGTCCGGGCCGCCGAGGCCGTCGCCATGCAGCCGCATCGCATAGTCGCGGCCGGCGATCTGGACCGGCTCGCCGTTCAGCAGCACACGCGCGTCGGCGAACTCGCCGGGGGTGAGGTCGGGGCCCTGCTTCATCTTGACCCGGAAGGTCAGCGTCACCGTCTGCGCCTCCTCCAGCTCGAAGCCGCGGGTCCAGCCGCCCGACATCCCGTGGACCATGTCGTCGTCGCGCCCGCCGAGCCGCACCGACAGCACGCCGGACTCGGCGTTGTGGGCGCCCTTGGCGTAGCGCGGCTGGTCGGTGAACAGGAAGGCGTCGTCGGCGTAGCGAAAGCCGTTCTTGCCGGCGTCGAACGTCCATTTCTTCTTCATCGCGCCGCCCGCCTCCTCCGCCTGGCCCGGACGGTAGTGCAGCGCGGTTGACGCTTCATCTCCCGCGGCCGGGTCGGCGGAATTCCGCCGACCGCCGGCCCGGCGCGGCGGCGCGAATCGGCGTTGCGTCGCCGGGCGGTTCGGACTACACAGCGCGCGGTTCGGAGTGTAGCGCAGCCTGGTAGCGCACCTGCTTCGGGAGCAGGGGGTCGGAGGTTCGAATCCTCTCACTCCGACCAGAACCGCCCTTCAGCGCAGGACCGCACGGCGCAGTCCGGCCGCCCGGCCTAGCGTGCGCCGACGAGAACACCGGCGCCGCGTGGCCATCAACGTCCGCCACCCGCCGCTGCTCGGCGCGGTCCCGCCCGGGGCCTGGACCTTCTCGGGGCTGTTCTTCCTCGAATCGGTGGCGCGCGCGGCGCTGCTGACCGTGCTGCCGCTCACGGTCTACGCCGTCTTCCGCGACAAGGAGACGGTCAGCCTCGTCTACACCTGCGCCTCGCTGGCGGCGCTGTCGATCAGCTTCGCGATCCCGACCCTGGTGCGGGTGCTGTCGCGGCGCTGGACCTACAGCCTCGGGGCGGCGCTGCTCGGGTTCTGCGCGCTGCTCGTCGGCCTCGGCGCCGGCTGGGCGCTGCCGCTCGCGCTGGTCGCGCGCACCAGCGGCGCGGCGATGCTCAACGTCACGCTCAACCTCTACATCATGGACAACATCGACCGGAAGGACCTGGTCCGCTCCGAGCCGCTGCGGCTCGGTGTCTCGACGCTGGCCTGGAGCGCGGCGCCGTTCATCGGCGTGCTGCTGCTGCAGCGCTACGGCGCCTGGGCGCCGGCGGCGATGAGCCTCGCCGCGGTCGCGGCGCTGCTGGCGGCGTTCTGGACGCTGCGCCTCGTCGAGGGCGGCTCGATCCGCCCGGGCCCCAGCCGGCCGCCGCCGCGCCCCGCGCATCCGCTGGCCGCGGTCCGCCGCTTCGCCGCGCAGCCGCGGCTGCGGCTCGCCTGGGCGATCGCCTTCGCCCGCTCGGCCTATTGGGTGACCTTCTTCGTCTATGTGCCGATCCTCCTCGTCGAGGGCGGCCTCGGGCCGACCGCCGCCGGCGCCGCCGCGGCCGCCGGCAACCTGATGCTGGTGAGCAACCTGTTCCTGCGCCGCATCGTCGAGCGGGTCTCGCTGCGCCGGATGATCGGCGGCGCGCTGCTCGCCGCCGGGGCGATGACCCTCGCCGCCGGGCTGACCAGCCTCGCCGACCCCGCCGTCGCCGGGATCGCGATGGTCTGCGGCGCCCTCTTCGTCGCCATCCTCGACGGGCTCGGCCCGATCCCGTTCCTGCGCGCGGTCCGCGCCCACGAGCGGCCGGCGATGACCACGGTCTACCGCACCTATCTCGACGCCTCCGAGCTGCTGCCGCCGCTCGCCTATCTGTTCCTGTTCATGGCCTTCGGCTTCGCCGGCGCCTTCGCCGCGCTCGCGCTTCTGCTCGCGGCGATCGGCGTCATGTCGCTGCGCCACCTGCCGCGCGGCATGTGACGCCGCATCCGCATCGCCGGGCGATTGCGCGACGGCCCCGCCCGGTGTAGCCATGCCGACCGTCTGGATTGCGGAGGGGACGCAGCATGGACCGATTCACCGGCGGGTGCCTGTGCGGCGACGTCCGTTTCGTGGCGACGGGACGCCCCTACCGGGTCGGCGTCTGTCACTGTCTCGACTGCCGCAAGCATCACGGCGCGCTTTTTCACGCCTCCGCGATATTCCCGCGGGACGCGGTGACGATCGAGGGCGAGACCCGCGACTACGCCGGGCGGTGCTTCTGTCCGCGCTGCGGCTCGCCGGTCTTCGGCCGCAGCGGGGACGAGATCCAGCTCAACATCGGCAGCCTCGACGCCCCGGACCAGCTGGCGCCGACCTACGAGCTCTGGACCATCCGCCGCGAGGGCTGGCTGCCTCCGTTTCCGCTCGCGCGGCGATACGAGCGCGACCGCGACGCCGCGAGCCGCTTCGAAGACTAGCCGCCGGGGAGGGACGCCGATGCCGCCCGCCCTGCTCTATCTCGAGGACATCGAGGTCGGCCGACGCTTCGTCAGCGCCGAGGCGGCCATCACCGCCGAGGAGATCAAGGCCTTCGCCGCGCAGTTCGACCCCCAGCCGTTCCACCTCGACGAGGCCGCGGCGCAGGCGAGCTTCTTCGGCGGCCTCGCCGCCTCGGGCTGGCACACCGCGGCGCTGACCATGCGGCTGCTGGTCGAGTGCCTGCCGCTGG
>CAYTMB010000366.1:0-3139 GCA_964438465.1 uncultured Rhodovulum sp.
CGGGGCAAGCGTCTGAAAAGGCGTGATTTTCTTTGGCTGGAAACAGGCTGGAAAGCGGCTGGAAACCGGCTTGCCACTTTTTCAGGATTCGGGAAGGCTTCGGCGCGAGCCGGGCGCCCGGGCCGTTGGTGTCATGCGAGCGCATGGCCGGGTCGGGCGCGATGGTCGTTGTGGTGGCGTCCGCCTGAACTGGTAGCCCCTACGGGAGTCGAACCCGTCTTTCCAGATTGAGAATCTGATGTCCTAACCGATAGACGAAGGGGCCTCGTTCAGTCCTGCGCTGGTACACCCTACGGGAGTCGAACCCGTCTTTTCAGATTGAAAATCTGACGTCCTAACCGATAGACGAAGGGTGCACGCGCGGGGCTAAGTAACCCCGGCGCCCGGGCGGTTCAAGCGGCTTTTTCGCCGCCGGCGCGGGTTTCAGGCCGGCGGGGCGGCGTCGTCGATGTGCAGCTTGACCCGCCGCCGGCCGCCCCAGTCGTCGCATTCCAGCCGGCCCGCCACATGCAGCCGTCCGCCGGCGGATCCGGCCAGCAGCGCCCCGAGCGGGGTTTCGGCGGCGCGGAAGGCGATGCCCTCCAGCCGGGCGCCGGCGCCGTCGGTCAGGCTGACCGCGAGATGGCCGCCGCCGACCCGGCGCAGCCCGGCGATCCGCGCCGAAGGCACGGCGATGCGCGGCGCGGCGCTGCCGGCGCCGTAGGGGCCGGCGGCGGCGATCGCGGTCGCGAGGTCGAGCGTGGCGGCAGCGGGCGCCACCAACCCGTCGATCCGCAGCAGGCGCGGGGTCTCGTCGCCCGCGCCCTGGCGGGCGAGCAGGGCGGCGAGCCGGGCCATCGCCGGCGCGAGCTGGCCGCGGGTGAGGCTGAGGCCGGCGGCCATCCTGTGGCCGCCGCCGCGCGCGATCAGGCCTTCGGCGGCGAGGCGCACGACCGCGGCGCCGAGATCGACGCCGGCCACCGAGCGGCCCGAGCCCTTGCCGTCGTCGCCGTCGAAGCCGATCACCACGGCGGGCCGGCCGAACGCCTCCTTCAGCCGCGCCGCGACGATGCCGACGACGCCGGGGTGCCAGCCCTCGCCGACCGCCCAGACCAGCGGACCGTCGGCGCCGTTGGCCTCGGCCGCGGCCAGCGCGCGCTCGAGCACCGCCGCCTCGATCTCGCGCCGCTCGGCGTTCAGCCGGTGCAGCCGCTCGGCCAGCGCCGCGGCCTCGTGCGGATCGTCGGTCGCCAGCAGCCGCGCGCCGAGGTCGGCCGCGCCGATCCGCCCGCCGGCGTTGATGCGCGGCCCGAGCGCGAAGCCGAGGCTGTGCACGGTCGGGGCCGAGGTCAGGCCCGCCACCTCGGCCAGCGCCGCGAGACCGGGGCGCAGGCCGCCGGCCATCACCGCGAGGCCCTGGCGCACGAAGGCGCGGTTGAGCCCGACGAGCGGCGCCACGTCGGCGACGGTCGCGAGCGCCACCAGATCGAGCAGCGGCAGCAGATCCGGCCCCGCGGCGCCTTCGGCGCGCAGCAGCCGGTTGACCGCGACCAGCGTCAGGAACACCACGCCGGCGGCGCAGAGATAGCCGAGCGCGCCGTCTTCGTCGGGGCGGTTGGGGTTCACCACCGCCAGCGCGCCGGGCAGGGTGTCGGCCCCGAGGTGATGGTCGAGCACGATCACGTCGCAGCCGGCCGCCGCGATCGGCGCGTGGCTGAGCGTGCCGCAGTCGACGCAGACGATCAGATCGTGCGCCGCCCCCAGCGCCGCCATCGCGGGGACGTTCGGGCCGTAGCCCTCGTCGATGCGGTCGGGCACGTAGAGCGTCGCGCGCCGGCCGAGCCCGCGCAGCCAGATGAGCAGCAGCGCCGCCGAGGCCCCGCCGTCGACGTCGTAGTCGGCGAAGACCGCGATGCGCTCGGCGCGGGTCACCGCCGCATGGAGGCGCGCCGCGGCGGCGTCCATGTCGCGCAGCCGCGACGGATCGGGCATCAGGTCGCGCAGGCTGGGCGCGAGATAGGCGCGCGCTTCGGTCGGCGCGACGCCGCGCCGGGCGAGGATGCGCCCGATCAGTTCGGGCGTCTGCGCGGTCTGGGCGATGGCCTGGCCCAGGCGGTCCTCGGCCGGCGTCGGCCCCTCCCAGCGCCGGCCGGTCGCCGAGCGGAGGACGCCGAGCAGGGCGGGCGGCTCGAACGGCGGCGTCTGGGTCGCTGCGTCAGTCATCGCGCGCGCCCGGGGCCCCGGCGCCCTCGCGCGGGACCGGCGGCGGGGCGGGGCCGGGGTTCGGGTCGTCGGTCCAGACATGGCCGCGGCGCGCGGCGGGCGGGGCCGGCGGCGCGGTCAGGCCGAGCAGGGCCTGCAGCCGGCGCAGCCCGGCGTAGAGGCCGAGCCCGGCGAAGCCGAGCCAGATCAGCAGGAACGGGGCGCCGCCGAGCTCGCCGCGCAGCACCGCGCCGCCGAGCAGCCACAGCACGACGAGGATCGCCGCGGTCCAGACCACCAGCCAGACCGACATGAAGACGATGCCGGACCGGCTGCCGCGGCGCGCCATCGCCTACTGGTTGTGCTGGCGGTAGAGCAGCCGGCGCAGCGAGCCGGTCTTGGAGCGCATCAGGATGGTCTCGGTCTCGAGCCAGTCGCCGTCGCGCCGGGCGCCGCGCACGATCGAGCCGTCGGTGACGCCGGTCGCCGCGAAGATCACGTCCTGGGTCACCATCTCGTCGCGGGTGTAGATGCGGTCGAGATCCTCGACGCCGTGCTTGCGCGCGCGCTCGCGTTCGTCGTCGTTGCGAAACAGCAGCCGGCCCATCATCTGGCCGCCCATGCATTTCAGCGCGGCCGCCGCGAGCACGCCCTCCGGGGCGCCGCCCGAGCCCATGTACATGTCGATGCCGGTCTTGTCGGGCTCGGCGCAGTGGATCACGCCGGCGACGTCGCCGTCGGTGATCAGCCGGATCCGCGCGCCGGTCGCGCGGATCTCGGCGATCAGCTTCTCGTGGCGGGGGCGCTCCAGCACGCAGAGCATGATGTTCTCGGGGCGGGTGCCCTTGGCCCTGGCCAGCGCCTGGATGCGCTGGGTCGGGGTCATGTCGAGGCTGACGACGCCGGCGTCGTAGCCCGGCCCGACGGCGAGCTTGTCCATGTAGACGTCGGGCGCGTG
>CAYTMB010000367.1:0-3137 GCA_964438465.1 uncultured Rhodovulum sp.
ATGCTGCTGTCCAAGGGCGGCCTCGTCGGCTCGACCGACCGCGCGCTGATCGGCCAGCTCGGCGGCTATCCGGTGGCGCTCGGCACCGTCGCCGTCCTCATGGCGCTCTTCGCCTTCATCCCCGGCCTGCCGTTCATCCCCTTCATGATCGGCGCCGCCGCGCTCGTCGCCGCGGGCTGGGCGGCGCAGCGCGGCCGGGCCGCCCGCGAGACCGAGGCGGCGAAGCCGGCGCCCGCCGCCGCCCTGCCCCGCGCGAAGTCGCTGGGCGACGTGCTCGACATCGACGAGATCCACATGGAGTTCGCGCCCGACCTCGTGCCGGTGGTGATGGACGCCGCCACCGGGCTTGACGCCCGCATCGCCAACATGCGCAACCACATCGCCAGCGAGTTCGGCCTGATCCTGCCCGAGATCCGCCTCACCGACAACGCCGGCCTGCCGGCGGGCGGCTACGCCATCCGCATCCAGGGCGTCGAGGCCGCGCGCTCGCGCATCGAGACCGACCAGGTGCTGGTGCTGCTGCCCGACGAGGCCAGCCCCGCCCCCGAGGGCCGCGACGTCGCCGAACCGGTCTACGGCGCCCCCGCGCGCTGGATCGCCCCGGGCCGCCACGAGGAGGCGGCGCTGATGGGCCTCACCGTCATCACCCCGGTCGAGGTGGTCGCCACCCATCTGCTCGAAATCGTCAAGCAGAACTTCGGCCGCCTGTTCAACCGCCGCTCGCTGCGCAAGCTGCTCGACGAGTTCACCGCCCTCTCCGACGCCAAGCGCGCCGAGGCCAACAAGCGCATCCTCGACGAATTCGTGCCCGACCGGTTCCCCGTCGACATCCTGCAGGCGGTGCTGCGCCTGCTGCTCGAGGAGCGGGTCTCGATCCGCAACCTGCCGCTGATCTTCGAGGCCATCGGCGAGGTCTACGCCCCCGCCGCCAGCCCCGAGGCGATCACCGAGCATGTCCGCCACCGCCTCGGCTTCCAGCTCGTCGCCGAGGTGCAGGAGGCCGACGGCGCGCTGCCGCTGATCCAGCTCGCGCCGGGCTGGGAGGAGCTGTTCCAGCAATACCAGCTGCCCGAGGGCTCGGGCATCGTCGACGTCGCGCTGCCCCCGGCCGAGTTCAACCGCCTCGCCAACTCGGTCGCCGAGAAGATCGCCGCCGCCGGCGCCCAGGGCCGCTACCCCGCCGTCGTCACCTCGACCCGGCGCCGCCGCTTCCTGCACACCGTGCTCAGCGCCAGGGGCATCCGCAACCCGGTGCTCAGCTTCGAGGAGATCGGCGCCCGCGCGCGGCCGGCGGTGCTGGGCCTCGCGTGATCGAGGGGCTGGCCCAGCTGCTCGACCTGACCGAAGCCGGGCTCGCCGGGCTCGCGCTGGTGTTCGTGCGCGTCGGCGCGGTGATGGCGCTGCTGCCCGGCTTCGGCGAGGCGATGATCCCGGCGCGGGTGCGGCTCGGCCTCGCCATCGCCTTCACCCTCGTCGTCGCGCCGCTGATCGCGCCGGAGGCGCTGGCGCTCGACCCCGGCCGGCCGTTCCACCTGCTGCTGCTGATCGAGGCGGCGGCCGGCCTGCTGATCGGCCTCGCGATCCGGCTGATGGCCATCGCGCTGCAGTTCGCCGGCTCGGTCGCGGCGCAATCGACCTCGCTGGCGCAGATCTTCGGCGCCGGCGTGACGCCCGACCCGATGCCCGCGGTCGGCAACATCCTGATGCTGGCCGGGGTCACGCTGGCGGTCGTCGGCGACCTCCACGTCAAGGCGGCGATGGCGATGGCGCAGTCCTACGACATCCTGCCCCTCGGCGCGGCGATGCCCGCCGCCGACATCGCCGCCTGGGGCGTGGCGCGCGTCGCGATGGCCTTCGCGCTCGGCTTCTCGCTGGCGGCGCCCTTCGTGATCGCCGCCTTCGCCTACAACGTCGCGCTCGGCGCCATCAACCGCGCGATGCCGCAGCTGATGGTCGCCTTCATCGGCGCGCCCGCCATCACCGCCGCCGGCATCCTGCTCCTGCTGCTCGCCAGCCCGCTGATCCTGACCTACTGGAGCGGCCGGCTCGACGCCACGCTGGCGGATCCGCTGGGGATGCCGCGATGAGCGAGGGCGCGAGCAGCGGCGAAAAGGTCTTCGACCCGACCCCGAACAAGCTCGACGAGGCCCGGCGCAAGGGCGACGTCCCCCGCTCGCCCGACGTCAACGCCGCGGCGAGCTATCTCGCCCTGCTCGCGGTGATCGTGACCGTCGGGGCCTGGAGCGTCGACCGCGCCGCGGCGGTGCTGATGGTGTTCATCGACCAGCCCGACCGGCTGATCGGCCTCGTGCTCGGCCCCGGCGGCGCCGGCCTGTCGGCGCGGATCGTCGGCGAGGCGATGCTGGCGCTGGCGCCGCTGTTCTTCGTGCCCTTCGCCGCGGTCCTCGTCAGCCTGTTCGCCCAGCAGGCGGTGGCGTTCTCCGGCGAGAAGCTCGAACCCAAGCTGTCGCGGCTCTCCATCGTCTCGAACGCCAAGAACAAGTTCGGCCCCACCGGTCTCGTCGAATTCTCCAAGGCGACGGTCAAGCTGATCGCCATCGCCACGTCGGTGTTCTACGTCCTCTCCGGCGACATCGACGCGATGATCGGCGCCGCCACCGCCGACCCGCGCGTGGTCGGCGCGCTGCTGATGGACGAGCTGGTGACGCTGCTCGTCATCACCTGCGTGATCGCGGTGACGATCGGCGGTCTCGATCTGGTCTGGCAGCGGTTCGACCACGCCCGCAAGCTGCGCATGTCGTTCCAGGACATCCGCGAGGAGATGAAGGCCTCCGACGGCGACCCGCATGTCAAGGCCCAGCGCCGCGCCCGCGGCGAGGCCATCGCGATGAACCGGATGCTGCTCGACGTGCCCACCGCCGACGTGGTGATCGTGAACCCGACCCATTACGCGGTGGCGCTGAAATGGTCGCGCGCCAGCGGCGCGGCGCCGGTCTGCGTCGCCAAGGGCGAGGACGAGGTGGCGCTGAAGATCCGCGAGATCGCCGCCACCGCCCGCATCCCGGTCCATTCCGACCCGCCGGCCGCCCGCGCCCTGCACGCCACCGCCGTCATCGGCCGCGAGATCTCGCCCGAGCACTACCGCGCCGTCGCCGCCGCGATCCGCTTCGCCGACA
>CAYTMB010000368.1:0-3103 GCA_964438465.1 uncultured Rhodovulum sp.
AACGCGCGCGCGGCGCTGGCGCGCGGCGAGATCCTGCCGCTGGCCGACATCCTCGCGAAGGTCGAGGCGCAGTTCGACGCGCGGATGATCGAGGTCGAGTTCGACGCCGAGGACGGGCGGTACTCCTACGAGTTCGAGCTGATCAGCCGCGACGGGGTGATCCGCGAGGTCACGGTCGACGCCGCGACCGGCGAGGTGATCGAGGTCGAGATCGAGGACGAGGACGACTGATGCGGGCGCTGGCGGTCGAGGACGATCCGCGCATCGCGCGCGACCTGAAGGCGGCGCTGGAGGCGGCGGGCTTTGCGGTGCGGACCACCGGCGACGGCGAGGAGGCGTGGTTCCTCGGCGATGTCGAGGACTTCGACCTGATCGTGCTCGACCTCGGTCTGCCGGGCATGGACGGGCTGGCGGTGCTGAAACGCTGGCGCGCCGGCGGGCGGCGGACGCCGGTGCTGGTGCTGACCGCGCGCGGGGCCTGGACCGAACGGGTCGAGGGCATCGACGCCGGGGCCGACGATTATCTGCCGAAGCCCTTTCACATGGAGGAGCTGGTCGCGCGCGCCCGCAGCCTGGTGCGCCGGTCGGCGGGGCTCGGCTCGGCGGCGCAGTCGGTGGGCGAGCTGACCATCGACGCGAACCGGATGGCCGTGGCGCTGCGCGGCGTGCCGCTCGCGCTGTCGCCGCTCGAATACCGGCTGATCGCCTATCTGGCGCTGCGCCGCGCGCAGGTGGTCTCGCCGGGCGAGCTGCTCGAGCATCTCTACGGCGACGACGACGCGCGCGAGGCCAATGCGCTGGAGGCGCTGGTGGCGCGGCTGCGGCGCAAGGTCGGGCCGGGCGTGGTCGGGACGCGGCGCGGCTTCGGCTATTACCTGGAGGGCGGCGGCGGGTGAGCTGGACCTCGCTCCGGCTGCGCCTCGTCCTCGCGGGCGGGGCGGCCGTGCTGGTGTCGCTGACCATCGCCGCGATCGGGCTGGCGCTGCTGTTCGAGCGGCATGTCGAGCGGCGGGCGGTCGAGGAGCTGTCGGCCGACCTCGACCAGCTCGCCGCCGGGATCGAGCGCAACGCCGGCGGCGCGCTGGAGGTGGCGGCGCCGCCGGCGGACCAGCGCTATCGCCAGCCGCTGTCGGGGCGCTACTGGGAGATCCTCACCCCCGACGGCGCGCTGACCTCGCGCTCGCTGTGGGACACGCCGCTGGCGCTGCCGCCGGAGCAAGGCGCCGCGGGCGCGTTGCGGCGGTATCCGCTGGAGGGACCGGAGGGCGAGACGCTGCTGGTGATCGAGCGCCGGCTGCTGCTGCCCGAGCGCGCCGGCGCGACGACGGTGCGCGCGGCGGTGGCGATGGACCGCGCCGAGCTGCGCGTCGCCTCGCGCGATTTCCTGCGCGATCTCATTCCCTACATCGGCCTGCTGGCCGCGACCCTGATCGCCGCCGGCTGGTGGCAGGTGGCGGTGGGGCTGAAGCCGCTGAAGGCGGTCGGCGCGCGCGTGGCGGCGGTGCGCTCGGGCGCCGCCGCGCGGCTCGGCGCCGATTTTCCCGACGAGGTGCGGCCGCTGGCCGCCGAGGTGGACGAGCTGATCGCCGCGCGCGAGGCCGACATCGCCGGCGCCCGCGCCCGCGCCGCCGATCTCGCGCACGGGCTGAAGACGCCGCTGCAGGCGCTGTTCGGCGAGGCGCGGCTGCTGTCGGAACGCGGCGAGCGGGACGCGGCCGAAGGCATCGAGGAGATCGTGACCGCGATGCGCCGGCATGTCGACCGCGAGCTGTCGCGGGCGCGCATCGCCTCGGCGGGGCGCGCGGCGATCTGCGACGCCGGGGTGGTGGTCGAGCGGGTGCTGCGGGTGCTGCGCCGCACGCCGGCGGGCGCCGCGATCGACTGGCGCAGCCGCGGGCTGGACGGTCTCGGGCTGCGGATCGAGGCGGACGACCTGACCGAGGCGCTGGGCGCGGTGCTGGAGAACGCCGGCGCCCACGCCCGGACCGCGGTCGAGATCTCGGCGCTGCGCGATGGCGCGATGGTCGAGATCCGCGTGCGCGACGACGGTCCGGGGGTGGCGGAAGCACGGCTGGCCGAGCTGACGGTCCGCGGCGCCCGGCTCGACGCCAAGGGGGCGGGGGCCGGGCTGGGGCTGGCGATCGCCTCCGAGATCTGCGCCGCGGCCGGCGGCGCGCTGGCCCTGCGCAACGCCGATCCCGGGCTCGAGGTCGCGCTGCGGCTGCGCGCCGCGCCGCCGCCGGCTTCCTGACGGCCGCCTGACGCCGGGCGTCAGACCCGCGTCAGGACCGGCGCCCCATAGAGGGCGGGTTCGCTCCGGACGGGGCGATGCGCGACTCAACAGCCCGGACAGGAGATTTCAAGATGGCCCGGATCATCGGCACCAATGCAAACAACACCCTTCGCGGCACCAGCCTCGAGGACTACATCAACGGCCTCGGCGGCGCCGACGAGCTGTACGGCTTCGGCGGCGACGACACGCTCATCGGCGGCAGGGGCAATGACGAGATCGAGGGCGGCAGCGGCGACGATTCGCTCTACGGCGGCTCGGGCCGCGACGAACTCGACGGCGACGCCGGCGACGACCGGCTGTCGGGCGGCAAGGGCAGGGACGAGCTGGACGGCGGCGACGGCAACGACCGGCTGTACGGCGGCGCGAGCGCCGACGAGCTCGACGGCGGCGACGGCGACGACCGGCTGGTCGGCGGCGCCGGGCGGGACAAGCTGGAGGGCGGGCGCGGAAACGACACGCTGTTCGGCGGCGCCGGTTCGGACGTGTTCGAGTTCGACCGCCGCGACGGGCGCGACGTGATCGGCGACTTCGAGAACGGCCTCGACCGGATCGACGTGCGCGAGTTCGACTTCTCGAGCGCCGCCGCGGTGATCCGGCTGGCCCGACAGTCCGGCGACGACGTGCTCATCACGCTCGACTCGAGCACCTCGGTGCGGATCGAGGACTTCAGGCTGGCCCTGCTCGATTCGGGCGATTTCCTGATCTGACGCGACCTCCCGGCCGGTCGCCTCGGGGCGCGCGCCTTCAAAAAACGAGCGCCCCGGATCGCATCAGCGGGGCATCGCCCCGCGCGATCCGGTCGCCCGGAGC
>CAYTMB010000369.1:0-3103 GCA_964438465.1 uncultured Rhodovulum sp.
GACGCCTTCGAGCGCGAGCATCCGGGCCTTGGCGGCGGCGCCGCCGGGCGCGGAGAAGCCGCCGAGCCGGTTGCCGGCGGCGAGGACGCGGTGGCAGGGGATCAGCAGGGCGACCGGGTTCGCGGCCATCGCCCGGCCGACGTCGCGCGCGGCCTCGGGGCCGGCGCCGAGCGCCTGCGCCAGCGCGCCGTAGGTGGTGGTGGAGCCCCAGCCGATCCCGCGCGCGGCGGCGTAGACCTGCGCGAAGAACGTCTCCTGGTCGCCGATGTCGAGCGCGACGGCGGAGAAGTCGGTCGGCTCGCCGGCGAAATAGTCCCGGACGAGGCCGATCGCCGCGGCGACGCCGGGCGGCGGCGATCCCGGGACGGCGGCGGGGACGCGGCGGCGCAGCAGGCGTTCGGTCGCGGCGGCGTCCCGGGTCGGCAGCTGGAACCGGGTGACGCCGGCGGCGCTCCAGGCGATGCCGCAGAACCCTGCGGCGGTGTCGAATACGGCGTAGCTCTGCGGCGAGTCGGTCATCGGTCCGGTCCGTGCTGGCGCGCCGCCAGTGTCGCGCCTCCGCGCGCCGATCTCAACCCGGCGCTTGCGCTCGATATCCGGCGGCGGTCTCGCCCGGCGCAGGCGGGCGCGGCGGGAAATGTGCAACGCCGAAAGCCGGTTGGAAAGCGCGGCTCGCCAGCGTAAGGTCCGGCGCTACGCAGCGGCAACGAGGATCGCGCAGACCGATGTTTGAAGATCGCAGGACGGAGCCGCACTTTTCGCAGCCGGTCCGGCAGATCGTCATGATGCTGATCGTGCTGGGCCTGACCGTCGCCTGCGGGATCCTGCTGTACCCCTCGGTCGCGTCGATCTTCATGGCGTCGCCGTACCTGAAGATCTTCATCGTGCTGGTGTTCGTCGTCGGGGTCGCGGCGACCTTCTGGCAGGTGGTCAACCTCATCTCGTCGGTGAGCTGGATCGAGGGCTTCGCGCTCGACCGGCCCGGGCATGTCTTCACCGATCCGCCGCGGCTGCTGGCGCCGCTGGCCGCGCTCTTGTCGGAGCGGCGCTCGCGCAAGGCGCTGAGCTCGACCTCGACGCGCTCGATCCTCGAGTCGGTCTCGACCCGGATCGAGGAACAGCGGGATCTGACGCGCTACATCATCAACCTCTTGATCTTCCTCGGCCTGCTCGGCACGTTCTACGGCCTCGCGACGGTGGTTCCGGCGGTGGTCGACACCATCCGCTCGCTGGCGCCCCAGGAGGGCCAGAGCGCGATCGAGTCCTTCGACGGGCTGATGGGCGGGCTGGAGGGCCAGCTCGGCGGCATGGGCACCGCCTTCGGCTCGTCGCTGCTCGGCCTGTCGGGGTCGCTGGTCGTCGGGCTGCTGGAGCTATTCGCGAGCCATGCGCAGAATCGGTTCTACCGCGAGCTGGAGGAATGGCTGTCCTCGATCACCAAGCTCGGCGTCGCCGGCGTCGACGCCGACGAGCCGCTGACCGCCGGCGCGCTGCTGGCGGTGATCGAGCAGACCGCCACGCAGATCGACCAGCTGCGCGAGGTGGTCGAGGCCGGCGCGGCCCGCGCGAGCCAGGGCGAGGAGCGCATCGAGGAGCTGGCCCGCCTGCTGGTCTCGCCCGAGCGGCTGGCGCAGGAGCGCGCGCTGATGGAGCGGCTGGTCGCCTCGCAGGAGACGGTGGCCGAGATGCTCGGCGCGCGCGACGCCGAGACCGGGCGGCTCGACGCCGAGACCCGGGCGCGGCTGCGCTCGATCGACACCCAGGTGCTGCGCATCCTCGAGGACATGGCCGCCGGGCGGCAGGATCTGGTCAGCGAGATGCGCCAGGACATCCAGGGGCTGAGCGAGGCGATGCGCGGCTTCGCGGTGCGGAGCCGGAGCTAGGTCATGGCGCTGGCGTCCCGTCGCGGCGGCAACCGCTTCGCCACCTCGATCTGGCCGGGCTTCGTCGACGTGATGACGGCGCTGATCCTGGTGCTGTTCTTCGTGCTGTCGATCTTCATGATCGTGCAGTTCGTGCTGCGCGAGACCATCACCGGCAAGGACCGCGAGCTCGACGCGCTGTCGGTGCAGGTGGCGAACCTCGCCGACGCGCTGGGGCTGGCGCGGTCCGAGGCGGACACCCAGGAGGCGCTGGTGGCGACGCTGACCGACCAGCGCGCGGCGGCGGAGGGTCGGATCGCCGATTTCGAGGCGCAGGTGGCCGCGATGCTCGCGCGCAACCGGGAGCTGACCGGCGCGCTGGCGGAGACCGAAGCCGCGCGGGACGCCGCCGCCGCCGAGAGCGCCGAGCGGCTGAGCGCCGCGCAGGCGCTGGAGCTGGCGCTGGCGCAGGCGCGCGACGAGGTCAGCGCCGAGCAGGAAGCCGCGCGGCTCGCCGCCGCCCGGCGCGAGGCGCTGGAGGCGCTGACGGCGTCGCTGCGCAGCGAGGCGGAAGCCCTGCGCGGCGAGACCGAGAGCCTGCGCGGACAGGTGACCGAGACCGGCGCGGCGCTCGACGCCGCCGCGGCGGCGCGGCTGGCCGACGCCGCCGCGGCCGAGGCGCTGCGCGAGCGGCTGGCGAATTCCGACGCCGAGCTGACCGCGATGACGCTGAACCTCGAGGCCGAGCGCCGGCGCGCCGAGGAGACGCTGACCCTGCTCGCCGCCGCCGAGGCCGCGCGCAGCGCGCTGGCGGGGTCGGAGGCCGAGGCGCTGAGCGAGGCCGACCGCCGCGCCGCCGAGCTGGCGCAGGCGCGCGCGCTGCTGGCCGAGCAGGCGGAGATGTCGACCGAGGCGCAGCGGCAGGTGGCGGTGCTGAACCAGCAGACCGCCGAGCTGCGCCGGCAGCTCGACGGGTTGCAGGGCCTGCTCGACGCCTCGGCCGAGCGCGACGAGGCGGCGCAGGTCCGCATCGAGACGCTGGGCTCGAACCTGAACGCGGCGCTGGCGCGGGTCACCGTCGAGGAGCGCGCCCGCGCCGAGCTGGAGGCGCGCGAGCGGGCGCGGCTGGAGGAGGAGGCGCGGGACCTGCGGCGCTACCGCTCGGAGTTCTTCGGCCGGATGCAGGCGATCCTCGGCGAGCGCGAGGGCGTGCAGGTGGTCGGCGACCGCTTCGTCTTCCC
>CAYTMB010000370.1:0-3094 GCA_964438465.1 uncultured Rhodovulum sp.
CCGGGGCGCGCACATCGCTCGACGGGCGCGACCCGAGGCGATCAGGCGGAGTTCGTATCAGCCCCGGACAAGCCCGGAAAGGCGCGATGACCAACGGCGCAGCCACACCCCTTCACGGGACATCCCGCATGGCGGGGAAGCCCCTAACAAAACATGAATTTTTCCGAATTTATCTATAGATATCAATGCATTGATCGCTTGCGCACGCGTGCACAGCTTACAGCTGGCGCCCGCCCATTCCCAGCCGCATCGCCGCCCGCCGCAGCGGGGCCGCGCCATGCAGCAGCCGCAGCCCCGCCCGCCGCGCGTCGCGCAGCGGCGCCCAGCCGGCCATCGCCGCCCGGTTCAGCGCGTCCACCCCGGCGACCCGCAGCAGGATCTCGCCATGCCGCGCCCGATGATAGCGCGCCAGCACCTCAGGGCCGCCGATGTCCCCGCCGCCGTCCCGCGCCGCGACGCAGAGGTCGCGCAGCGCGGCGATATCGGAGAGGCTCATGTTGAGCCCCTGCGCCCCGATCGGCGGCACCACATGCGCCGCCTCCGCCACCAGCGCCACCCGCGGCCCGTCCAGTCGGTCGGCGACCTGCGCCACGATCGGCCAGATCCGCCGCGCGCTGGTCAGCCGCAGCGCCCCCAGCACGCCGCAGGCCCGCGCGTTCAGCGCCGCCTCGAACGCCCCCGGCTCCAGCTCCAGCAGCGCCTGCGCCGCCGGCCCGGTCTCCATCCAGACCACCGCCGAAGCCGGCGCGCCGTCGCGGTCCGGCAGCGGCGCCAGCGTGAACGGCCCGCCCGAGCGGTGGATCTCGGTCGAGACACCCTCGTGGGGCAGCGGATGCGCCACCGTGAACACCAGCGCCTTCTGCCCGTAGCCCCAGCGCCGCGCCCCGATCCCCACCGCCTCGCGCACGAAGCTGTCCCGCCCGTCCGCCGCCACCACCAGCGCCGCCCGCACCTGGCGCCCGTCCGCCAGCCGAACCAGCGCCCCGCTCGTCCGCGGCGTAAGCCCCGCCACCCGCGCCGGCGCCATCAGCCCGGCCTTCGCCGCCCCGGCCAGATGCGCCACCATCTCCCGCCGCAGCAGCCAGTTCGGCAGGTTGTAGCCGAACGCCTCCGCCCCGATCTCCTCCGCCACAAAATCCGCCGTCTCGCGGATCACCGGCTCCGCCCCGCCCGCGTCGGCGATCCGCATCACCCGCAGCGGCGCCGCATGCCCCTCCAGCCGCGCCCACAGCCCCGCCCGGCGCAGCAGCTCGACCGAAGGCTGCAGGAACGCCGTCGAGCGCAGGTCCGAGCCCTCCGCCTCCGCGTCCGTCACCGGCGGCGCCGGATCGACGCAGAGCACGCCGAACCCCGCCTCGGCGAAGGCCGCCGCCGCCGTCAGCCCGGCGACCCCGCCGCCCGCGATCAGGATGTCGGTCTCGATCCGTGTCATGCGCCGCGGCCCCGTCACGCCAGCCGCGCGAGGAAATCCGCCAGATCGGCGGTGACGTGATGCACATGCGGAACCGCCGCGGCCGATCCGACCAGCACGGTGCGCATCCCCAGCCGGTGCGGCACCTCGAGGTTGCGCGGATCGTCCTCGAACATCGCCGCCCGCGACGCCGTCAGCCCCTCGGCCGCGAACACCCGCGCGAAGGCCTCGGCCCGCGGCTTCGGCGCATAGCCGGCGTCCTCGAACCCGTAGAGCGCGTCGAACGCCCCGCCGATCCCCAGCGCCGCCGTCACCCGCCGCGCATGCTCGCGCGAGCCGTTGGTGTAGACCACCTTGCGCCCTGGCAACGCCGCCAGCGCCGCGCCCAGCGCCGGGTCCGGCGGCACCGCCGACAGGTCGATGTCGTGCACGTCCGCGAGAAACGGCTCCGGGTCCAGCGCATGATGCGCCATCAGCCCGGCCAGCGTCGTGCCGTGGTTACGCCAGTAGTCGTCGCGCAGATGGCTCGCCACCGCGGCGTCGACCCCGAGCGTGGCCATCACATAGGCGGTCATCCGCGCCTCGATCTGGTCGAACAGCCGGACCTCCGGCGCATAGAGGGTGTTGTCGAGGTCGAAGACCCAAGTCTCGACATGGGCGAAATGAACGCGCGGCATGGCGGCGGTCTACTCCCCGAAGCCGCGCGCGGCAACCGGCTCTCGAAACTTCCCGCGCGCGGCGCTAGGGTCCGCGCGAACCAGCCGGGACGACGCTTGATGGCCATGACGCAACAGGGACAGCGGGACGCCTATTCGCTCGTGCTCGAGGCGATCGACCAGGGCGCCTACCGCCCCGGCGACCGGCTGGTCGAATCCGAGCTCGCCGACCGCTTCGGCGTCTCGCGCACCCCGATCCGCGAGGCGTTGCAGCGGCTGGAGACCCAAGGGGTGCTGACCCGCGACGGCCGCAGCCTCGTCGTCTCCAGCCTCGACCACGACCAGCTCGGCGAACTCTACGTCGTGCGCGCCGAGCTCGAGGGCCTCGCCGCCCGCCTCGCCGCCCAGCACGCCGCGCCCGAGGAGATCCGCGTGCTCTGGGAGATGGTGCGCAAGGACCGCGAGATCGTCGCGCGGCCGGACCTGCTGGCGCGGTCGAACCGGCGCTTCCACCGCCAGATCCACCTCGCCTCGCACAACCGCTACCTGATCCAGCAGCTGGAGATGCTGCACCGCTCGATGGCGCTGCTCGCCAACACCTCGCTGGCGGTGGAAGGCCGCGGCGCGCAGGCGCTCGACGAACACGCCGGCATCGTCCAGGCGATCGAGTCGCGCGACGCCGCCGCCGCCGACGCCGCGATCCGCAACCACATCAGCCGCGCCTTCGAGACCCGGCTGATGCGCGACGCCGAGCGCATCCGCTAGGTCGTGAAGGCGACTCACTATACGCCGACGGGGTGATCCGTTCGGCTGTTTCGATGATGTACCGAGGGTTCGGCAAAGGCGCTGAGCGCGCGAGGCGGTCATGGCGCGCGGGTGATGTGGACGTCGCCGGGCCCACAGGAGGGGCGAGCGCCATGACCATGTAGCAGGATACGACCAGCGTGATCGACGCGAAAGCGCTGCTGGAAGGGGATGGGGACTATCTGCGCGCAACGGCGCCGGCGGTGGCCGAGGCGACGCTCGA
>CAYTMB010000371.1:0-3090 GCA_964438465.1 uncultured Rhodovulum sp.
GGCCCGTCGGCCTGCGGCTTCAGTCGGCGACGCAGGTCTGCCGCTGCTCGCCGAGGCCCTCGATCCCGAGCGCCATCACGTCGCCGGCCTTCAGGTAGGTCGGCGGCTTCATCCCCATGCCGACCCCCGGCGGCGTGCCGGTCGAGATGATGTCGCCGGGATGCAGGCTCATGAACTGGCTGAGATAGCTGACCAGGAACGCCACTCCGTAGACCATCGTCGCGGTCGAGCCGTCCTGCCGGGTCTCGCCGTTGACCGTCAGCCACATCTTCAGCTTCTGCGGATCGGCGACCTCGTCGCGCGTCACCAGCCAGGGCCCGGTCGGCCCGAAGGTGTCGCTCGACTTGCCCTTGGTCCACTGCCCGGCGCGCTCGGTCTGGAACGCCCGCTCCGAGACGTCGTTGACCACGCAGTAGCCGGCGACATGGTCCATCGCCTCGGCCTCGGAGACGTATTTCGCCTTCCTGCCGATCACCACGCCGAGCTCGACCTCCCAGTCGGTCTTCTCCGAGCCGCGCGGGATCGCCACGTCGTCGTTCGGGCCGACGATCGCGCTGGTCGCCTTCATGAAGATCACCGGCTCGGGCGGCACCGCGAGGCCGCTCTCGGCGGCGTGGTCGGCGTAGTTCAGGCCGATGCAGATGAACTTGCCGGTCCCGGCCACGCAGGGACCGTGGCGCACCCCCGCGTCCACCGCCGGCAGGCTCGCCGGATCGAGCGCGCGCAGCCGTTCCAGCCCCTCGTCGGACAGCGCCTCGCCGGCGATGTCGCCGACATGGGCGCTGAGGTCGCGGATGACGCCGCCCGCGTCGAGCAGGCCGGGCTTCTCGGCGCCCGCAGGCCCGTAGCGCAACAGTTTCATGGTGTTCCCTCTCCCTAGACGTTGGTCCAGCCGCCGTCGATGATCTGCGCGGTGCCGGTGGTGAAGCTGCTTTCGTCCGACGCGAGGTAGACCACCAGCGCCGCGATCTCCTCGGGCCGCCCGAGCCGCCCCGAGGGCTGGCGCGCGACGAACGCGGCGTGCGCGGCGTCGAAGTCGCCCTGGGCCCGCATCCGGTCGTGCAGCGACGGGCTCTCGACCGTGCCGGGGCAGATCGCGTTGACCCGGATCCCCTGGGTGATGAAATCGGCGGCCACGGACTTGGTCATGCCGATCACGCCGGCCTTGGTCGCGCCGTAGACGAAGCGGTTCGGCGCCGCGATGATCCCGGAGGCGACCGAGGCGGTGTTGATGATCGAGCCGCCGCCGCGGGCGATCATCCCCGGCAGGAACGCCCGCATCATCCGGTACATCGCCGTCATGTTGAGATCGACCGAGAAGGCCCATTTCTCCTCGTCGCAGTCGAGGATGGTGCCGTGGTCGACGAAGCCGGCGCAGTTGAACAGCACGTCCACCCCGCCGAGGCCGTCGCGCAGCCGGGTGATCGCCGCGGCGTCGCGCACGTCGAGCACGGCGGTCTCGAGGCCCTGCCCGGCGAGGTCGGCCAGCGCCTCGGCGTTGATGTCGGTGGCGATGACGCGCGCGCCCTCGCGGACCATCGCGAGCGCGCTGGCGCGCCCGATGCCCTGGCCGGCCGCCGTCACCAGGCAGGTCTTGTTCTTCAGCCGGTCCATCAGCCCCCCAGGTCGCTCCGGTCCGCGCGGTCTCGCGCCGCGCCCGGGTGATTTCTCGACCAATCCCGCGCGGATGTCCACCCGGGGGCGGCCGCCGAGTTGTCCCCGGTCTTCGCGTTATCCACAGCTTCCGCGCGGGCGGCCGGGCTGTATAAGGGCTCCGACAGGAGAACGCATCGAGATGGCGGACGGCGCGACGGCTGGCGAGATCGAGGGCATCGGCCCGCCGCACAACATCGAGGCCGAGCAGGCGCTGCTCGGCGCCCTCCTGGTCAACAACGACGTGTTCGACCGGGTGGCGGCCATCGTGCAGGCCGAGCATTTCTACGAGCCGGTGCATGCGCGCATCTTCGAGGTCGCGGCCAACCGCATCCAGAAGAACGCGCTGGCGACGCCGGTGACGCTGAAGGCGTTCTTCGAGGATGACGAGGGCCTGCGCGAGCTCGGCGGCCCGGCCTATCTGGCGCGGCTCGCCGGCGCTTCGATCTCGCTCTACGCGGCGCGCGACTACGCCCAACTGGTCTACGACCTCGCGATCCGGCGCGAGCTGATCGCGCTCGGGCAGGAGATCGCCGCGAAGGCCGGACGGATCGACGTCGACAGCGAGCCGCGCGAGCAGATCGTCGAGGCCGAGCAGGCTTTGTACCAGCTCGGCGAGCAGGGCAAGGTCGACAAGGGCTTCCAGAGCTTCCTGCGCGCGGCGACCGACGCGGTGATGGTGGCGAACGCCGCCTATCTGCGCGACGGCGGCCTCGCCGGGCTGTCCACCGGGCTGGCGGACATCGACCAGAAGCTCGGCGGGCTGCATCCCTCCGACCTGCTGATCCTCGCCGGGCGGCCCTCGATGGGCAAGACCGCGCTGGCGACCAACATCGCCTTCAACATCGCCAAGTCCTACAAGCGCGGCCGGCGGCACGATGGCAGCGAGGGCGCGGTCGAGGGCGGGGTGGTCGGGTTCTTCAGCCTCGAGATGTCGGCCGAGCAGCTCGCCGCGCGCGTGCTGTCGGAGGCGTCGCGGGTGCCCTCGGACCGCATCCGGCGCGGGGATCTCACCGAGGACGAGATGCGCCGCTTCATCGAGGCGGCGAAGATGCTCGAGAGCTGCCCGCTCTATATCGACGACACGCCCGCCCTGCCGATCTCGACGCTGGCCGCGCGGGCGCGGCGGCTGAAGCGGCAGCACGGGCTCGACGCGCTGTTCGTGGACTATCTCCAGCTCGCGCGGCCGGCGTCGAACAAGTCGGACAACCGGGTGCAGGAGGTGTCCGAGATCACGCAAGGGTTGAAGGCCATCGCCAAGGAGTTGAACGTGCCGGTGGTGGCGCTGAGCCAGCTGTCGCGGCAGGTGGAGAGCCGCGAGGAGAAGCGGCCGCAGCTGTCGGATCTGCGCGAGTCGGGCTCGATCGAGCAGGACGCCGACGTGGTGATGTTCGTGTTCCGCGAGGAATACTACAAGGAGCGCGAGAAGCCGGGCGA
>CAYTMB010000372.1:0-3087 GCA_964438465.1 uncultured Rhodovulum sp.
CCCGCCGGAAAAGCGCGGCATCGGCATGGTGTTTCAGAACTACGCGCTGTTCCCGCACATGACGGTGGGCGAGAACCTCGCCTTCCCGCTCCAGGTCCGCCGCATGTCGCGCGCCGAGATCGACGCCAAGGTCAAGCGCGCCCTCGACATGGTGCAGATGGGCGCCTTCGCCAGCCGCCGCCCGGCGCAGCTGTCCGGCGGCCAGCAGCAGCGCATAGCGCTCGCCCGCGCGCTGGTGTTCGAGCCGGAGCTGGTGCTGATGGACGAACCGCTCGGCGCGCTCGACAAGCAGCTGCGCGAGCACATGCAGTTCGAGATCAAGCATCTGCACGACCGGCTCGGCGTCACCGTGGTCTACGTCACCCACGACCAGGGCGAGGCGCTGACCATGTCGGACCGGATCGCGGTGTTCAACGACGGCCGCATCCAGCAGCTCGCCCCCCCCGAGGAGCTCTACGAGCGCCCCGGCAACCGCTTCGTCGCCAGCTTCATCGGCGAGAACAACACGCTCGAAGGCGTGGTCGAGACGATCGGCGGCGGCGTCTGCACCGTGCGGCTGGCCAGCGGCGAGCTGCTCGACGCGGTGCCGGTCAACGTCGGCAGCCCGGGCGAGCGCACCACGGTCTCGATCCGCCCCGAGCGGGTGGAGTTCAAACCCGAGTACATCCCCAGCGGCGCGCACACCATCGAGGCCGAGGTGCTCGAGTTCGTCTACATGGGCGACAGCTTCCGCACCCGGATGCGCGTCGCCGGCAACGACAATTTCGTGATGAAATGCCGCAACAGCACCACCCAGCGCAAGCTGGAGCCGGGCGAGCGGCTTCCGATCGGATGGGCGGCGCAGGACGCGCGCGCGCTCGATCCGCTGTGAACGCAGGCGGATCGCCCGGATGACGAGCCCGCCCGACCGCCATACTGACGTCCAACACAAGGGAGTAAGCCAAATGCGAAAAATCCTGTTCCTCACCAGCGCGCTGGCGTCGTTCGGCCTGGCGGCCGCCGCGCAGGACGAGATCACCATCGTGTCGTTCGGCGGCGCCTATGGCGCCAGCCAGATGGAGGCCTACCACAAGCCCTACATGGCGCTGACCGGGATCAAGATCAATTCGGTCGACGCCGACAACCCGGCCACGCCGATCAAGGCGCAGGTCGAGGCCGGCAACGTCACCATCGACATCGCCGACCTCGAACCCTCGGATCTGGTGCGGCTCTGCGACGAGGGCGCGCTCCAGGTTCTGGCGATCGACGAGCTGCCCGACGGCGCCGACGGCACGCCGGCGCGCGAGGACTTCATCGAGGGCGGGCTCTACGACTGCGGCGTCGGCTCGATCGTCTATTCGACGCTGATCGCCTACCGCACCGACGGCGACGTCATCCCCACCGCCACCAACGACTTCTTCGATCTCGAGAAGTTCCCCGGCAAGCGCGGCCTGCGCAAGGGCGCCAAGTTCGCGCTCGAACTGGCGCTGATGGCCGACGGCGTGGCGCCGGCCGATGTCTACGCCACGCTCGCCACCCCCGAGGGCGTCGACCGCGCCTTCGCCAAGCTCGACACGATCAAGGACGAGGTGATCTGGTGGGAGGCCGGCGCCCAGCCGCCGCAGCTGCTGGCCGACGGCGAGGTGGTGATGACCACCGCCTACAACGGCCGCATCTTCAACGCGATGATGGAGGAGAACCAGCCCTTCGAGCTGTTCTGGCCGAACCAGATCTACGACTTCAACCTCTTCGTGATCCCCGAGGGCGCCCCGAACGCGGAAGCGGCCTGGGAGTTCATCAAATGGGCGACCGACACCCAGCGGCTGGCGGACCAGGCCAGCTACATCAGCTACGGCCCGGCGCGGAAGTCTTCCGCCGAGCACGTCGGCCTGTTCAAGGACGGCGTGACCGAGATGGCGCAGCACATGCCGACCAACCCGGACTATGTGGCCGATGCGCTCACCACCGACATCGAGTTCTGGGCCGACCATGACATCGAGCTGAGCGAGCGCTTCAACGCCTGGCTCGCCAACTGATGACCCACCGGGGCGGCGGACCGTGCTCCGCCGCCCCGCCACACGAGGACGCACATGGCCGAGTTTCCGGCTGACGACACCGCAGGCGGCGTGAGGGCGGCGGACGGCGTCCCGCTGAAGCTCGCGCTCGCCCGCGCCCAGGCGCGCGCCCGCCGACGCGCCTTCCTGCTGGTGCTGCCGCTGCTCGCCTTCGTGGTGATCAGCTTCGTCATCCCGATCGGCCAGATGCTGCACCGCTCGGTGCACAATCCCGCCTTCGCCGCGAGCATGCCGGCGGTCTCCGCCTGGTTCCGCGACAACCCCGCCGGCGTCATGCCGGACGAGGCCGCCTTCGCCGCGCTCGCCTCCGATCTCGCCGGCGCCGCCGCCGCCCGCACCATCGGATCGGTTGGCACCCGGGTGAACTACGAGATGCAGGGCACCCGCTCGCTGTTCACCGCCGCCGGCCGCCGCGCCGCCGGTCTCGAGCCCCCCTTCCGCGAGGCGCTGATCGAGCTCGACCCCAAATGGGGCGACCCCGAGCTCTGGAGCACGATGCGCAACGTCTCCTCGGCCTATACCGCGAACTTCTACCTCGCCGCGCTCGACCGCGTCCGCGACATCGAGGGCGCCATCGCCCCGGTGACCGGCGACCGGGCGGTCTATCTGATGCTGTTCCAGCGCACCTTCCTGCTCTCGGCGCTGATCACCTGCCTCTGCCTGATCCTCGGCTTCCCGATCGCGCATCTGCTCGCGACGCTGCCGCTGCGCTACTCGAACCTGCTGATGATCCTGGTGCTGCTGCCGTTCTGGACCTCGCTGCTGGTGCGCACCACCGCCTGGATGGTGATCCTGCAGAGCCAGGGGGTGCTCAACAACGCGCTGGTCGGCCTCGGCGTCATCGGCGAATCCGGCCGCGTGCAGCTGATGTACAACCAGGCCGGCACCGTCATCGCCATGACCCATATCCTGCTGCCGTTCATGGTGCTGCCGCTCTACTCGGTGATGCGCACGATCAACCCCGCCTATGTGCGCGCCGCGCGCTCGCTCGGGGCCAGCTCCTGGACCGCGTTCCGCCGGGTCTACCTGCCGC
>CAYTMB010000373.1:0-3083 GCA_964438465.1 uncultured Rhodovulum sp.
ATGACCCCCGCCCGCCTCCGCGAGCTGCTCGCCCTCGCCGAGACCCGCAAGGCCCGCGACCTCGCCCGGCTGGAGGCGCTCAACGCCGCCGACCGCGCGCTGGCCGACCAGGCGCGCGACCTCGCCGGCGTCCACAGCCGCGACATGGCCGAAGGCGCCGACGCCGCGCCGCTGGCGCTGCTCGGCCACCGCCTCGCCTGGGCCGAGGCGCAGCGCGCCGCGGTGCTTGCCGCCCGCGCCCGCCTCGCGACCGAGATCGCCGCCGCCCGCGCCACCGCGACCGTCAGCCTCGGCAAGCACCGCGCGCTCGAACATCTGCTGGACGGGGCCGACCGCGCCGCCGCCGCCGCCCGCGAGGCCCGGGCCGAACGCGACGCCCCGCCCCGCCCGCGCTAACCGAGCGGCCCGGTCTCCTGCGCCGCCGAGCTGTCGGTGAAGGCCAGCTCGAACCCCGGCAGGTCGACGCCCTCGAACGCGGCGCTCCAGACCTGCCCGGCGGCCACCGGCCGCGCGTCGGTCAGCGTGCCGGTGGTGACGATCTCGCCGGCCTCGAGCGGCGCCGCATCGGGATAAAGCCCGATCTCCGCGAGCAGGAAGCCCAGCGACGCCAGCGGCCCCCCGAGCACGTCGCCCGCCCGGCCGCGCCCGACGACCGCGCCTCCCGCCTTCAGCGCCACCGTGAACCCCGCCAGCGCCGCGCCCCAACCCGCCCCGGCGACCTCCCGCTTCGGCCCGACGAACAGCGCGCCATGCATCCCGAACGCCGCCACGGCCTCGGCGCCGGTCATCCGCCAGCCCGGATAGACCGACTGCACGATCTCGAAGCCCTGCGCCACCCAGTCGACGCAGCCGAGCAGCGCCGCCGCGTCCATCCCCGCCTCCGGCGCGCGGCCGAGCCCCAGCACCAGCTCCGGCTCGATCTTCGGCTCCGCCATCCCCGCGAGGTCGCAGACCGCGCCCGCCTCCGCCCAGGTCACCGTGCTGTCGTAGACGAAGCTCCACATCGGCCCGGTCACCCCGAGGCGCTCCCAGCCCGCGCGGTTGGTGAAGCCGATCTTGCGCCCGAGCGCATGTTCGCCCCGCGCCCGGCGCAGCGTGCGGATCCGCGCGCCCACCGCATAGGCCTCCGCCATGCCGAGCCCCGGGATCTCCCCGCGCTGGCGCCCGGTCCCGAGCAGCGCCAGCACATCCTCCGCGATCCCGTCGAGCCGCGCCCTGTCCATCCCCGTCCCCCGATTTCATTTCGGGGCGAGCATGGCCCGCCGCGCCACCGGCGGCAATGCCCGCATCGGCGAAAGGCCCGCGCGCCGGGCGGCGGCCGCTCAGACGTCCTGCTTCGCGATCTCGGTGATCAGCACGTCGCTGACGGTCGCGCCCGCAAGCACCTCGCGCGCCGCCGCGAGCAGCGCGGCGCGCAGGTCGGCCATCTTCTGGCCGGTGGTGAAGGCGCCGGCGAACCCGCCGGAATTCGCATGGCGGAACATCGCCGCGAGAAATCCGTCGCGCAGCTTCGGCTCGGCGGCCTCGACCCGCGCCGCGCTCGCGGCGTCGATCTCGACCGCGACCGAGGCGACCACCATCGCGACCACCTTGTCGCCGGCGAACACCGGCACCACGAAAGGCTTGCCCAGCGCCACCGCCGCCGCGCCGCCGCCGTCGCCATGGCCGCCACCCACGGCGGCGGGCTCCAGCGGACCGGCCGCCGCCGCCGGCGGACAGGCCGCCGCCGCGTCCGGCGCGGCGCCCCCCTCGGCGACGGGCTCGTCGCCGTGCGCGCCCGCGACCTCGCCGCAGGCCGCCGCCGCCGCGGCCTCCGCCGCCGGCTTCAGCGCCACGCCGGCGCCGACCCCGACCCCGAGGCCGAGCAGCGCGATCCCGATCGGCATCAGCAGCTTCATCCGGCCCTCCTCAGAACGGCAGCACCATGTCGATGGCCTGCTGGCCCCAGCGCGGCTGCTGCGCCGAGGTGATCTGGCCGCGCCCGCCATAAGAGATCCGCGCGCCGGCGATCCGGTCGTAGGGGATGACGTTGTGGCGCGAGATGTCCTCGGGCTGGACGATGCCGACGATCTGCAGGTCGCGCAGCTCGTTGTTCACCCGGATCTCCTGGTCGCCCTGGATCACCAGATGCCCGTTGGGCAGCACGTCCACCACCGTCGCCGCGATGCTCAGCGTCAGCTTCTCGTTGCGCTTGACCGAGCCGTTGCCCTTGAAGCTCGAATCCGACCCGAGCGACAGATCGGCCGACATCCCCTCCAGCTCGCGCGGCAGGTATTTGCCTGCGCCGAAGAACTCCTCCACGTTCACGCTCTCGGCGCCGCCGCGCTGGCGCTGGGTGGTGTTGCGGATCTCGGCCTCCTCGTCGATCTCGATCATCACCGTCAGCAGGTCGCCGAGATTGCGCGCGCGCCGGTCGGCGAGCAGGTTGCTCGGGTCGGTGTTCCACAGCGACGCCTGCTGATAGGCGAACCGCGCCGGCTGCATCGGCGGCACCGCGATCGCGGCGCGCTCGGCGGTGACGATGGCGCTCGCGCCGGGGGCGGCGGCGCCGATCGAGGTCATGCCCGGCGGCTGGCCGATCTGGCTCGCCGCGTCGCAGGCGCCCAGCGCGCCGACCAGCGCCAGCGCCGCCGCGCGTTTCATCCCGAGCGCGGATGCGCGGTTCGTCCCGGTCATGGTCCCACCTCTATGCTGCCGTCGCCGGCGACGGCGCCGGTCACGATCTGCCGCGAGCCGAGGTTCATCACCCGGACCCGCTCGCCCGCGCCGCCGCGGTCCAGCGCGCGGCCCTCGGTCCCGATCGCCAGCGCGCCGCGCTGGAACACCATCCGCACCAGCTGGTTGCGCTCGACCAGCGCCGGCGGCCCGAGCTGGGCCGCGAGGATCGGCCGGCCCGGATACAGCGTCACCCGCGCCTCCAGCCCGACCGCCTCCTCGATGGCGCCGAGCGCGCCCGGCACGCTCTCGCCCGCGAGCTCGACATCCGCCGCCGACACCACGGTCTGCGCGCGGATCGGCCGCACCGCGGTGACGCTCGACGCCAGCGCGGGCTGCGCCGCGACCAGCAGCGCGAGCGAGGCGGC
>CAYTMB010000374.1:0-3077 GCA_964438465.1 uncultured Rhodovulum sp.
TCAGCTTCACGTCGGCGAACTGGCCGGCGCCGCCGGTCTGCTTCTTGTGGCGGTAGGCGACGCCGTGGGGTTTGAGGATGCTCTCGCGGTAGGCGGGGCTGAGGTCGTTGTCCTCGACCTCGAGCCCGAAGGCCTCCTTCAGCCGGGCGCGCACCAGCCGCAGGTGCAGCGGCCCCTGCAGGCTCGCGAGCGCGCCGCCGGTGGCCGGGTCCTGGGTCACGCGCAGGCCGGAGTCGGATTCCGCCAGCGTCGCCAGCGCGCCCGACAGCTTGACGCCGTCGCGCTCGTTGCTCGGCGCGATCAGCCGGTGCAGCATCGCGGGCGGCGGCGCGGTCCAGTCGGGCGCGGGATGCAGCGCGCCCTGCGTCGCGAGGCGACCCGGCAGGAGATGGTCGGCCTTGACCGCCGAGACGATCTCGCCCGGCCCCACCTCGTCGAGATGGCGGGTCTCGCGCGGGTCCGCGGGGGTGAGCTGCCCCGGCGGGCGGCCGCCGAGGGCGCGGGCGGCGGGCAGCGGCTCGAAGGCGCGCAGCAGGGCGGTCCGCCCCATGTGCTTGCGGTAGGCGCCGGCGAAGACCACCGCCGCCGGCGCCTCGGCGAGCCCGGCCTGGGCCTGCAGCCGGGCGCGCAGCGCCTCCACGCCCGGCGCCTCGTGGCGCAGCGCCTTCAGCAGCCGCACCACGCCGTTACCGTGCAGGCCCGAGCCGATCAGCGCCTCCAGCACCTGGTTGCCGGCCAGCGCCCGGGCGCAGAGCGCGTAGATCTCGGCCGAGGGCGGGGCGCGGTCCTCGATCAGCTCCTCGAGCAGGTGGTCGTCGAGTTCGGACAGGTGTTCGAGCATCGCGTCGCGCGCCTCGTGCTCGCGGTCGGCCATGCCGGCGGGCAGCTCGATCATCTGCGACGGCGCGCCCTCGCGGTAGGCCCAGGCGCGCTCCGAGACGAGGTCGACCGCGCCGGTGATCCGGTCGCCGTCGCGGATCGGGATCTGGCGCAGCAGGATCGGATGGGCGGCGTAGTCCTGCAGCGCCGCGACGAGGTCGCGCATCCGCGCCTGCGCCTCGTCGACGCGGTTGACGAACAGCACCGCCGGGGTTCCCGCCGCCGCGACCGCCCGCAGATAAGGCGCCGCGAGCGGGGCCGCCGCCGGGTCCGGCGTCACGCAGATCACCGCCACGTCGGCGGCGAGCAGGGCGGCGGTGGCGACATGCAGGAACTCGATCGAGCCGGGCGCGTCGATCGCCTGCCAGCGGTCGCCGAGATGGGTGAAGTCGGCGACGCGCAGCTCGCCCGGACCGGCGGCGGGGAGCGGCTGGCCCTCCAGCGCGCAGATGCGGTCGACCAGCGTCGACTTTCCGGTGTTGGATGCCCCGAGCACCGCCAGCGTGCGCGTCATGGTCGTCTCCCCCTGGTTCTTCTTTGCGCCGATCATAGCCGCCGCGCGCCGCGGATTTCCAGTGCGACGCGCGCAGGGGGCGTTTTGCGCGACGCGCCGCCGCCGACGACCGCGCTTGTGACCGCCGGCCGGCGGGCCTATCGTTCCGGCCCGTTCCGGGGGAGGGAACCGATGGCCGAGCTGAAGAAGACCCCGCTCCACGCGCTGCATGTCTCGCTCGGCGCCAGGATGGCGCCTTTCGCCGGCTACGACATGCCGATCCAGTATCCGGCCGGCGTGCTGAAGGAGCATCTGCACGTCCGGGCGGCGGCGGGCCTGTTCGACGTCAGCCACATGGGCCAGATCGCGCTGCGGCCGCGCTCGGGGGCGCTGGCCGACGCCGCGGCGGCGCTGGAGCGGCTGGTCCCGGTCGACGTGCAGGGCCTCGCCGACGGCCGCCAGCGCTACGGGCTGTTCACCGACGCGGCCGGGGGCATCCTCGACGACCTGATGGTCGCCAGCCGCGGCGATCACCTGCTGCTCGTGGTGAACGCCGCCTGCAAGGCCGCGGATCTGGCGCATCTGGAGGCGGGGCTCGGCGCGGATTGCCTGGTCGAGCCGATGGCGGAGCGCGGGCTGATCGCGCTGCAGGGGCCGAAGGCCGGGGCCGTGCTGGCGCGGCTCACCCCCGAGGTCGCGGCGATGCGCTTCATGGACGTGCGCGCGATCGACTTTCACGGCGTGCCGGCCATCGTGTCGCGCTCGGGCTACACCGGCGAGGACGGGTTCGAGATCTCGCTGCCCGCCGGGATGACCGCCGATTTCGCCGCGCGGCTGCTGGAGGACCCGGACGTGCTGCCGATCGGCCTCGGCGCGCGGGATTCGCTGCGGCTGGAGGCCGGGCTCTGCCTCTACGGCCAGGACATCGACGCCGGGACGACGCCGGTCGAGGCGGCGCTGGACTGGGCGATCCAGCCGGTGCGCCGCCGCGGCGGCGCCCGCGCGGGCGGCTTTCCCGGCGCGGACATCATCCTCGGCCAGATCGGGACCGGGGCGGCGCGGCGCCGCGTCGGGCTGCTGCCCGAGGGCCGGGCGCCGATGCGCGAGGGGGTCGAGCTCTTCGCCGAGGACGGCGGCGCGGCGGTCGGGCGGATCACCTCGGGCGGCTTCGGCCCCAGCCTCGGCGCGCCGGTGGCGATGGGCTATGTCCCGACCGGTCTCGCGGTCCCGGGGACGATGGTTCTGGGGGAGTTGCGCGGGCGGATGCTGCCTGTAAAGGTGGCCCGGACGCCGATGGTCGAACCCGGCTACAAGCGCGCCTGACAGGACGGAGAGCACGATGCTGAAATTCACCGAGGAGCACGAATGGCTCAAGCTCGACGGCGACGAGGTGATCGTCGGCATCACCGAGCACGCCGCCGAGCAGCTCGGGGATCTGGTGTTCGTCGAACTGCCGGCCGAGGGCAAGATGGTGGTCAAGGGCGAGGAGATCGTCACCATCGAATCGGTGAAGGCGGCCAGCGACATCGCCGCGCCGCTTGACGGGCAGATCACCGAGGTGAATCCGGCGATCGTGGAGAACCCGGCGCTGGTCAACGAGGATCCGATGGAGGACGGCTGGTTCTTCAAGATGAGCCTCGCCGATGTCGCCGATCTCGACGAGCTGATGGATGAGGAGGCGTATCGGGAATACATCGCCTGAGGC
>CAYTMB010000375.1:0-3028 GCA_964438465.1 uncultured Rhodovulum sp.
AACCAGCCCCCGCACGGGCTCGGGCGGCGACTGTCGCGCAGCTTACCAGTAGGTTAACGCATCCAGGATTATCGCCAAACATCAGATAGATACCGTGCCGGGCACGCGTGCCCACGCGCGCAGACCCGACCCTGCGCGGCGTCGATGCGGCGTCAGGGGGCGTCGCGGCTCAGCGGCTCGTAGCTGCCGCGGCGCGGCGCGCCGTCGGGCCGGACCGGCAGCGGCAGGGTCAGGCAGCGCCCGGCGGGGACCCAGGTCCAGGCGTCGCCCTGGAAGTCCACGGTGGCCGTTCCGGGGGTGTCGTCGGCGCCGAGGCCGTCGTTCTGGCCGGCGCGCGAGACGCCGTAGCAGCGCTCGGGCGCCTGCGCCGGGGCGGGGGCGGCGAGGGCCGCGGCGAGGGCGGCGGCGAGCGTGGCGGTGGGGACGAGGCGGGGCATCGGGCGCTCCAGGGCTGCGGGTCACGGGCTTCATCTGTCGCCGACGGCCGCCGGTGGCAAGGGCCGGCGCGTCGGGGCCGGGCCGCGATCCCCTCGCGCCGGCCGGGGATTGCCGGTATGGTCGGCGCAAACCGACACCTTGGGAGGGTATCATGGAACTGACCGGATCGCGCCAGATCGCCGCCGACCGCGCCACCGTCTGGGCGGCGCTGAACGATCCGGAGGTGCTGAAGGCCGCGATCCCCGGCTGCCAGGCGCTGACCGGCGGCCCCGAGGCCGGTTTCGAGGCGACGGTGAAGCAGAAGGTCGGGCCGGTGAGCGCCACCTTCAACGGCGCGGTGAAGCTGAGCAACGTGGTGGCGGGCGAGTCCTACACCATCAGCGGCGAGGGCAAGGGCGGGGCCGCGGGGTTCGCCAAGGGCGGCGCGGACGTGAAGCTCGAGGACAAGGACGGCGGCACGCTGCTGACCTACGCCGTCACCGCCAATGTCGGCGGCAAGCTGGCGCAGCTCGGCTCGCGGCTGATCGACGGTTTTGCGAAGAAGATGGCGGATCAGTTCTTCGAGAACTTCCAGAAGGCGGTCGAGGGGCCGGGCGCCGAAGTCGCAGACCTGGCCGAAGGCGAGGACGCGGGCGCGGGCGAGAAGAAGCCGGGCTGGATCGGCCGGATCATGGGCAAGAAGGCCTGAGCCGCGGGACGCCGGCGACGGCGCCGGCGCGCAGACCGTCGGTCCGGATCCGCACGCGGGCGCCGGGTCCCCGATCGCGCGCCCGGGGGCGACCGGGGCCGGGCCTCGGCGTCACTCGCGCTTGGCGCCGCTCATGCGCAGGAAGGCGTCCATCATCTGCTCGTAGCCCTTGAGGTTCGCGGGCAGCCAGGTGCGCAGCATCTCGTCGGGCTGCATCGCGGCGAGGCTGGCGCCGAGGCGTTCCTGCATGTCCCGCATCAGGGCCTCCTGCATCGGTTTCACGTCGGGAAGGCCGAGGAAGGCGCGGGCCTCTTCGGGCGTGCAGTCGACGTCGATGGTGATCTTCATGGCGTGCCTCCGCGTCCGGCGCCGGCCGGGCGGCGACAGTCTAGCGGATCGGCCGGTCCGTCGTCGATCCGCGCCGAGGGTGTAACGCTGGCGTCACAGCAGACGCGGTAGACCGATTCGGGGGGCGCCACCCGGCGCCTTGGGGACCTGGGGGGTCACGATGCGCGACGATGTGAAGCTTGCCGACATCCTCTACCGCGCCAATCGGATCGACGCCGGCGAGGTGACGCTGCGGCTGCGCCTGCCGCCCGCCGCGGCGACCGCCGCCGACGGCTGGGCGCGGCTGACCGCGGCGCACGGGGCGATCGACCCGCGCACGATCGAGATCGAGATCCGCGAGCTGGCGCTGGTCTGACGAAGGCCGCCGCCGCGGGGGGGGGAGGCGGTTTACCGATGGGTAAGCCGGGTTTGGTACGGCCAGAGCTTCATCTGGCCGGAGAGCAGCCATTCGCATCCTCATCACCGGCGCCGCGGGGTATATCGGCGGCCACACCCTCGTCGAGGTCCTGGGCGCCGGGCACCGGGTGCATGTCGTCGATTCGCTGGTCAACGCGAGCGTGGAGTGCCTGAGGCGGGTGCGGGCGCTGACCGGCGCCGAGTTCGGCTTCACGCAGGCCGACATCCGGGACGGCGCGGCGCTGCGCCGGATCGTGCGGGGGTTCGATCCCGAGGTCGCCATCCATTTCGCCGGGCTGAAGGCGGTGGGCGATTCGGTGCGCGAGCCGCTGGAGTACTATTCGGGCAATGTCTGCGGGACGGTGGAGCTGCTGGCGGCGCTGCGCGGGTCGCGCTGCCGCCGGATGGTGTTTTCGTCGAGCGCCACGGTCTACGGCGCGCCCGCCTATCTGCCGCTGGACGAGGATCACCCGCTGCGGCCGACCAGCCCCTACGGGCGGACCAAGCTGTTCATCGAGGAGATCCTGCGCGATCTGGCGGCGAGCGATCCGGGCTGGTCGATCGCCTTGCTGCGGTACTTCAACCCGGTGGGCGCGCATCCTTCGGGGCTGATCGGCGAAGACCCGGTCGGGGTCCCGAACAACCTGGTTCCGTTCATCGCGCAGGTCGCGGTGGGGCGGCGGCCGGCGGTGGTGGTGTTCGGCGACGACTACGACACGCCGGACGGGACCGGGGTGCGCGACTACATCCATGTGCAGGACGTCGCGCGCGCGCATCTCGACGCGGTGGACTGGACGCGGCGCGCGGGCGGCTGCGCCGCATTCAACCTCGGGTCCGGCCGCGGCTATTCGGTGCTGGAGATCGTGCGGGCGATGGCGGAGGCCAGCGGCCGCGACATTCCGGTCACGCTCGCGCCGCGCCGCGCCGGGGACGTCGCGACGATGTATGCGAACGCCGACCGGGCGGGGGCGGTCCTGGGCTGGCGGCCGGACCTGAGCCTCGGGGACATGTGCCGCAGCGTCTGGCGCTGGCAGTCGGGCAATCCGCAGGGCTATCCACAGGACGAGGCGGCGCCGGGCGTCGGGATGGTTCGGCGGCCGCGGGTCAAGGCCGCGGGCGGGGACCGGTCGGGGGCGCCGGCGGCGCGGTGACGGGCGG
>CAYTMB010000376.1:0-3020 GCA_964438465.1 uncultured Rhodovulum sp.
TACGCCCCCGGCGACCGCCGGCCGCAGCCGTCGGCCGCGACGGCGGCGCTGCTCGCTCCGCATGTCGCGCCCGGCGCGGCCCCCGCCGACATCGCCGCCCGCCTCGTCGCCGAGATGGCCGCCGAAGGCGAGGCCATCCTCGCCGAAGGCGTCGCCGCCCGGGCCTCCGACATCGACCTCGTCGAGATCCACGGCTACGGCTTCCCGCGCCGGCGCGGCGGCCCGATGTTCGAGGCGCAGAATCGCCCCGACGCCGCCGCGCGGTAGCGCCGCGCGGCGGACTCCGGCGCGGACGTCCCCAGCGTGGCGGGTTTCCGCGCATCGGCGTGAAATCATGCAGAATCTCGCTCGCATCGCGCAAATCCGCAGGCATTCTCCCGGTCGGACCTTGGAACTGCCGGCGACGGCGCGACAATCCCGCGTCGGGGCACTTGCGCAGCGGCCGCGAGAGCGTCTACTGCAAGTGCGAGGCAGTTTGTGCATTGCGGCGGACGGGTGATGGCCAGGAGCTGCCCAGACGGGGAATGTACGACGCGGGCCCGCCGGGATCCGCGCGGGCCCGCGTCGCCGCGCGCCGTCGGCGGATTGTCGCGCGGCGCCGATCACGATGCCGGCGCCCGCAGGCCGCAACCAATACGGCGACATTGCGTTTCAGTCCTGTCATGCCGATACCTGTGGGTATCGAGCGGGCGGAGCCGCGGGGCGGGAGGCCTGCGGAATGCGGGGCGTCGCGCCTCGGACGGGGGAGGCGGTCCTGCGGATCGCAACGCCCCCGGCGGCGTTCTCTTCCCGAAAGGACTGGTTCCGAGGTGCCCGCGGTCATGACCCTGAACCGGCGAGTGTTCGTGAAGGGCGTCGCGGCGGCGCCGTTTTTCGCCATGCTGCCGCCAGGATGGGCCGCTTCGCAGGAATCACCTCGGTTCGACCGCGGAAGCGTCATCGACATGGCCCGCTCGCTGGCCGCCTTCGAGTTCGTGGCGCCGGCGCCGGCGGTCCCGCCCGAACTGCTGGGGCTGTCCTTCGCCGACCACCGCCGCATCGGCGCCAAGCCGGAAGCCTGGCTGTTCACCGACCCGCCGACCGGCTTCGCCGTCGAGCCGCTGCATTCGGGCTTCATCTACCGCGAGCCGGTGGAGCTGTTCGCCGTCGCCAACGACAGCGTGGTCAAGCTCGCCTTCGATCCGGGGCGGTTCACCTATCCCGCCGTCGACGGGCTGCCGCCGGCGCCGGAGACGGCGCTGGAGTTCGCCGGGTTCCGCGGCCACACCGCGTTCGAGCCGGGCGGCGCGCTCGAACCCTTCATGATCTTCGCGGGCGCCAGCTACTTCCAGGCGGTCGGCCAGGGCCAGGCGTTCGGCCTCAGCGCGCGCGGCCTCGCCATCGGCACCGGCGACCGCGAGGGCGAGGAGTTTCCCTATTTCCGCGCGTTCTGGCTGGAACAGCCGGCCGACGGCCGCATGGTCATCCACGCCCTGCTCGACAGCGCGAGCATCACCGGCGCCTACCGCTTCACCGTCCGTCCCGGCGACCAGACCCTGATCGACGTCGAGGCGATCCTGTTCGCCCGCGCCGAGGTCAGCCGGCTCGGCCTCGCGCCGCTGACCTCGATGTATCTCTACGGCTCGACCGACCGCGGGGCCTGGGACCAGGTCCGGCTGGCGGTGCACAATTCCGACGGGCTCGCGATCTGGAACGGCAAGGACGAGCGGCTGTGGCGGCCGCTGCAGAACCCGCGCCTGCTCCAGGTCAGCGCCTTCGCCGACACCGGCCCGCGCGGCTTCGGACTGATCCAGCGCGAAAAGCGGTTCTCCGAATACGAGGATCTCGACGGGCGCTATCACATGCGGCCCAGCCTCTGGGTCGAGCCGATCGGCGACTGGGGCCCGGGCAGCGTCGTGCTGGTCGAGATCCCGAGCGATCGCGAGATCAACGACAACGTCGTGACGTTCTGGCGGCCGGAGGCCCCGCTCGCCGCCGGCGGCGAGATGACGCTGACCTACCGGCTCACCTGGGGCTGGGACGGACCGATCCCGGCCGGACTGCTGCGGGTGACCCGCACGCTGACCGGCCAGGGTCCGCGGCAGGGCCTGCGCAGCTTCGCCATCGACTACTCCGACCTCGGCGCGGCGACGCCGCCCGACGCGGACGACGTGACCGCCGACGTCCGGGCCTCGACCGGCGCGATCTCGAACGTCGTCGTGCGCGAGAACCCGGCGGTCTCCGGGCTGCGGGTGACCTTCGACCTCGAAACCGCCGGCGAGGATTCCGACCTGCGGGTCGATCTGTTCCGCGACGGCCGCCCCGCGGGCGAAGTCTGGGTCTACCGATGGACCGCGTGACCAACATCGCGCCGTTCGGCGACGCCGCGGCGCCGCTGCCGCCGGAAGCGCCGCTGGCGGTCCCCGAGCAGGACCTGCGGCGGTTCGACCGCCGGCGGGCGCGCCGGCTGCGCCGCGACCCGCGCGCCGGCGCGCTGCGCGCGGCGCTGGTCCTCGGCGCCGTCGCGATCACCGCCTGGTTCGCCCTGCAGATGCACCAGGTGCTGTCCGTCGGCGGGCTGGTGGCGCTCGAAGCGGTCATGCTCGGGCTCTTCGTCGTCAACATCGGCTGGATCGCCTTCAACACCGTCTCGGCGCTGCTCGGCCTGATCCCGCCGCCGCCGCCGCGCGCCGACCCGGCCGCGCCGACCCGGCCGCGCACCGCGATCCTGCTGCCGACCTACAACGAGGATCCGGCCAGCGTCATCGGCGGCGCGGTCGCGATCCTGGCGGACATCGCGGCGCAGGGCGCGGCGGACCGCTTCGATCTCTTCGTGCTCAGCGACACCAACCACCCCGACGTCTGGCTGGCCGAACAGGCGCTGGTCGCCCACGCGCGCGCGGCCCACGGGCTCGAGGGCCGGCTGTTCTACCGGCACCGCTCGCTCAACCGCGCCCGCAAGGTCGGCAACGTCACCGACTGGATCGAGCGCTGGGGCGGCGCCTATCCGTTCATGCTGGTGCTCGACGCCGACAGCCTGA